>PLKR01000493.1:11194-17031 GCA_003140655.1 Acidobacteriaceae bacterium
TGCCCGTGATGCTCGAACTCTCGCGGCAGAACGAAGCGCCGATCTGCGGAAAAGATTTCAAGACCGGTCAGACGCTGATGAAGACGATCCTCGCCCCCGGCTTTAAGGCGCGCATGCTAGGCCTGAATGGATGGTTCTCCACCAACATCCTGGGCAACCGCGATGGTGAAGTGCTCGACGATCCGGGATCGTTCAAGACCAAGGAAGAATCGAAACTTTCGGTGCTGGAGCACATTCTGCAGCCCGATCTTTATCCTGAACTCTATGGCGACATGTACCACAAGGTTCGCATCAATTATTATCCGCCGCGTGGTGATAACAAAGAGGGTTGGGACAACATCGATATCTTCGGCTGGCTGGGCTATCCCATGCAGATCAAGGTGGATTTCCTCTGTCGCGATTCGATTCTGGCGGCGCCAATTGTGCTCGACCTGGTGCTACTGGTCGATCTCGCAAAACGCTGCTCGCAACTGCGCGGGCTCGGAATCCAGGAGTGGTTAAGCTTCTACTTTAAGTCTCCGATGACCGCGCCAGGGCTCTATCCCGAGCATGATTTGTTCATTCAGTTGATGAAGCTGAAGAACACTCTGCGGCACTTGAAGGGCGAGGAACTGATNNCGTCCCGCCTGATAGTCGAGCACGTCGGCAGCGTCATTGTTCAATCGTTTGGCTGCGTGATCGATCCGCTTCAAATCACGCGCACTGGTCCGCGCCCGCTTCCGCAGATGGCGTCGTAGCCCGCTTTCGACTGCTGGGGATGCCGATTCCCACGCCTCGGTCGGCGATTCGATGTCGCCGACGATCTTGATGATGCCTTTCAAGCGGCCGATGAATTTGGGGGGCTTCCCAGCAGGCATGAGTCGAGCAACCGGTCTGTCGCGCTTGGCGACAAGCACCGGTTCTCCCGTCGAGTGCACCTCTGCCAGCACGGCAAGGCACCGTGCCTTGAACTCGCTAGCGGAGATCGTTTTCATGGTGCCGCTCAGTACTCAACTCCTATAACCTCGGCCAACATGCGTTCCCTCAATATCCGATTCGCACGGGTTTGGTAGCCCTTCCCCGACTTTCTGCGCCAAGCAATCACGTCGGCATCAAGACGCATCGAAACGGCCTGCTTCACCGGACGATAGAACCGACTAGGCGAAAGAATCCTCAAGCGGGCAGGCCCTATCGGCCCCATGGGCCGTTCAAAGCTCCCCAGAAGCAACCATCCCCGGATAACCCCGCCGGGGGGAGGGTGCGTCTAACTGGCAGGAGAAGTCTAGGGTTGGTCTGTTCGGACCGGGCGTATAATGCTTGGAAGAGTCGGTTCGGCGTAAAGGAGTTCCCATGAAGTTGCGATGGTTGGCAATCGCTGTGGCATTGGCGGCGTTCAGCGCAGGGCCGTGGACGTTCGCGCAGGTTTCGGATCAGGACAAAAACCAGCCCAAGGCGGGTGAGGTTCAGAATGCACCCGCGCCGCCGCCGGCCTCATTGCCGACCAAGGATGACGACCAGATCAAGCACGACGGCACCGTGACCGACGTGGATGCTGTGGGGAACCGCAATGTCGGTTGCACTCGTGGCATGGGCAACTGGTACACGGTGGAAGGGCAGGTAGCGCGGGGCCGTGTCTACGCCCAGCAAATCGAGGCGCAGATCAAGCTGGTGAACGATCCCGTGGTCACGGAGTACGTGAACCGGATCGGCCAGAACCTGGTGCGCAACTCCGACGCGCAGGTGCCATTCACCATCAAGGTGATCGATTCCGACGTCGTGAATGCCATGGCGCTTCCCGGCGGATTCTTCTACGTCAACTCGGGCCTGATCCTTGCGGCCGACGAAGAAGCCGAAATGGCGGGCGTGATGGCTCACGAGATTGCCCATGTGGCCGCGTGCCACTACGGCCGCGAAATGACGCGCGCGCAGCTCTTGCAGCTGGCTACGGTTCCGTTGATCTTCATTGGCGGCGGAATTGGCTACGGAGCCTACGAAGCGTCGGGGCTGGCGATTCCCATGACCTTCCTGAAGTTCTCTCGCAACTTCGAGGCTCAGGCCGACTACCTCGGCGTGCAGTATATGTACCGCGCCGGCTATGACCCGTCGGCCTTTATCTCCTTCTTCGAAAAGATTCAGGCCATGGAGAAGAAGAAGCCGGGTACTTTGGCCAAGGCGTTTGAAACCCACCCGCCGACTGCGGATCGCATAGAGAAATCGCAGGAGGAGATTCGAAAGGTACTGCCGTCAAAGGCACAGTACATTGTGACCACATCGGAATTCGACGAGGTCAAGGCACGGCTGGCATCGATCGAGAATCGCCACAAGGTGCTGGACCAGAAAGACGCTAACAAGCCCAGCTTGCGGCGAACGTCCGCCGGCGGCGACAGCAGCACGGGTAACACCCAGAGTGACGATGACCGCCCAACCTTGAAGCGGCGGGATGATTCGTCGAACTAGCAGTACAGCGAGTGAGGAATCAGCGAACCGGTGGCTGTGGCTGCCGGTTTTGCGTTTGGGATGGATCCATTGGGATGGATCCATTTGAGTAGTTGGACCAGCCCGGGGTAAGAAATTAGGGGTGCCTCGGTCTCTGCAATGTGACATGATGTTCCCGTGCCGGACGAATTTCACTCCGAACGGCTTCGCCGTGAATCCGACGAGTTGCTGGAAACCGCAGCCAAGTTGATAGAGCACGCGACAACGCTAAAGGCACGAGCAGCTGAATTGCAAAGGCAACTATCGCAGCTACAACGCAACGTCAGAAAGAACAAGAAGAAAGTCCAGTAACTAAGGCCCATATGCTGGAAATCCATCACCAGTAAAGCCGTACTCAGCCGACGTTCTTGATTACCCATGTACGATGTCCGAGTGGGAAAAAGAAAGGCTCGCGGCAGAAGCCAGACTCAAAGCCGAACGAAAGAAAAAGAAGGCGGCAAAATCTCGCATGGCCTACCAACGCACTATCTAGGAGACTACCCAGCATGTTGTTGCCGAAGGCAAATAGTCTGAGCTACGCTTAGGCTAGCGAAAAGGAGCCAGTCCTCCATGCCAGAGAAGACACTCACCATCACGGACAATCGTACCGGTCAGACGTATACCGTCCCCATCGAGGATGGCACGATCCGGGCGATGGACCTGCGGCAGATCAAGACGGGTCCGGAAGATTTTGGCCTGATGACCTACGACCCGGCGTTCATGAACACGGCATCGTGCCGCAGCAGCATCACCTACATTGATGGTGACCGGGGAATTCTGCGCTATCGCGGGTATCCCATCGAAGTATTGGCCGAACGCTGTACCTTCCTGGAAGTCGCCTACCTGCTGCTCTTTGGAGAATTGCCGACCGCGACTGAATTGAAGCACTGGGTCCATGACATCACCCACCACACCATGCTGCATGAGGCGACGAAGAAGTTCATGGAGGGATTCCGCTACGATTCCCATCCCATGGGCATGTTCGTGAGCACGGTAGCCGCGTTGTCCAGCGTTTATCCAGAAGCCCGCGACGTCCACGACCCGAAGAACCGGATGCACCAGATTGTTCGTCTGATCGGGAAGGTTCCTTCAATTGCCGCCCTGTCGTACCGGCACAACGTGGGATTCCCTTACGTCTATCCGGACAATGATTTGAGCTACACCGAGAATTTCATGAACATGCTGTGGAAGATGGTCGAGCCGAAATATGTGGCGAATCCCGTCCTCTCTCGCGCCCTCGACATCTTGTTTATTCTGCATGCCGATCACGAGCAGAACTGCGGCACCAACGCGATGCGCTCCGTGGGCAGCGCCCAAACCGATCCTTACCTATCCACGGCGTCGGCGGCGTCAGCGCTGGCCGGGCCGTTACACGGCGGAGCCAATGAAGAGGTCCTGAAGATGCTCGATGAGATTGGTTCGAAAGACCATGTGCCGGCCTACATCAAGAGAGTGAAGGACGGGCAAGTCAAGCTGATGGGCTTCGGACATCGCATTTACAAGAACTACGATCCGCGGGCAAAGATCATCAAATGGTCGTCGGAGCAGGTGTTCCAGGTTACGGGACGCAATCCGAAGCTGGACATCGCGCTGGAGTTGGAGCGCATCGCTCTCGAAGATGACTATTTCGTCAAGCGCAAGCTCTATCCCAATGTCGACTTCTATTCCGGCATCATGTACCAGGCGATGGGCTTCCCGCCGGAGATGTTCACGGTGCTGTTTGCCATCGCACGCACGGCAGGATGGCTGGCGCAGTGGCAGGAGCTGGTCACCGATCCGGAGCAGAAAATTGCGCGGCCGCGGCAGATCTACACGGGTTACAACGAGCGGGAGTTCGTACCGATGGAAAAGCGGGCTGCGGCAAGCGTTCCCGCGCGCTAGGCGCTTTCAGATAAAGCGTGGAGGGTAAAGCGTGGATGATAAGCGTGGAGTTGAGACACACTTGTCATCCCGAGCGAAGCGAGGGATCTAGGTTCTTGCTTGCACACCGCCTCCGCCCCCGCGCGGGCAAACACCCAGATCCCTTGTTTTGTTCGGGATGAAAGTTGGTAGTGAGAAGCGGCTTATCCCTTATGCGGCTTGTTTCGTGGCGAGTGCCGCCACATACTCGCGCCTCTCGGCCGGTGAGGTGATGACCTTCATCTGCTGCCAGTCGTAGGGAAATTCTCTTCCGCAATCCAGGCAGACCACGTAAGTGCCGGTTAACGCGCCCGCTTGCGGACGGCGTGACGTACCGCGAATGGTTACTGGAAAGCTGTACCGGGAGTGCCAGCAACCGAAAAACACATCAATCAGTTTTGCCACCATGGAGCACCTTCTGGGTTGTTCTTGAGTGTGCCGCCCCTTCGACTGCCACCTACGCTACGCAATCACTCAATTGCTTAGATTCATCCCGGCAGAGAATGGTTTCGTATTCCTGGGCGCGAGACGCGGCCTTTGAAGTCCTGCGCCTCCAAGTGATTCTCTGGAAGACAGTTACAGGCAGCCGGGCAATCCTACGTCAGATTCAGAGCCTTCTTGATTGTTCCGCGCTCGTTCTGGATTTTCTGCTGGAGAAGCGTGATGGCGTAGATGAGTTGCTCGGGACGCGGCGGACATCCGGGAACATAAATATCGACAGGGATCACCTGGTTGACGCTCTGCACCAGCGCGTAGTTCTGGAAGACACCGCCCGACGTGGCACACGCTCCCATCGAAATCACCCACTTGGGCTCCGGCATCTGCTCCCACAGCAACCGGATCACCGGCGCCATCTTGTTCGACACGCGCCCGGCAATGATCATGAGATCGCTCTGCCGCGGCGACGGGCGAAATACTTCCGCGCCAAAGCGCGCAATATCGAAGCGCGACGCGCCCATCGCCATCATCTCGATCGCACAACAAGCCAGCCCAAACGTCATCGGCCAGATGGAGCCCTTGCGCATCCAGTTCACCGCCGAATCCAGCGTGGACAGCACAACTCCTTCCGGCGTGGGATTGCCGAAGGTCAGATCCTTGACGACTCTCTTGCCGTTCTCGGTGTCGACGTAGGGGCCGAAATTCAGTTCGGGGGACATGAAACCATTGTAAATCACGGGATCGAATTCCTAACTCCTGACACCAGCCGCGCGCCGGACTGCTTTTTCCCCTGAGTGAGGAAGTTGCGCCGGGACGAAGTATTCTGCGGGATAAAGATAATCCTCACCGGTTTCGTCGATGACGCGAATCTGCTGGACCTTCGCCGCAGTTTCATCTGCGACAACCTGGTAGAGTTTTCTCAATTCGAGTTGACGCAGACGGCGAATGGTAACTTGCTTCGTGTCATTAGGGGTTCACCACAATCTTCCCGAACATCTGGCTCTTCTCCAAGTACTCGTGCGCAGCGCGAAGTTCGCTGAGAGGGA
>PLKR01000543.1 GCA_003140655.1 Acidobacteriaceae bacterium
AAGCACGAGTATCGTCCTTATCCCGGCGACCACAGCCTGTCCTATTTCCTGGCTCACTTCACCGAGGTCATGGAGTTTCATTCCCGGGCGTTCGATCCTAAATGAGCAGGTGCATCGGCTCCGGAACACATTTCGCTGGTTGGAAGCTTGCAGGTTGAACACCCTCGGAGCCTGAGTTGTGTCGTAACGCTTGAGCGGGACCCTCCCAAACCCCATATCTTCTTCATTCGTGCAACCCCTGTTGTAAACTAACCGAGACAACATGACCCTGTTACCCGTTCTCGCGGAGGGATGTGTGAGTGGTTGAAACAGGCGGTCTTGAAAACCGCTGTACGGGAAACCGTACCGGGGGTTCGAATCCCTCTCCCTCCGCCAGCAAGTCTTAACTGCAGAGAAATTCCGCTCGCTCTGCGCCGAAATGTGCGAATAATGCCCGTATTTCGCGATTATTCCCAGACAGACCGTGGGGGATCCGGCCATAGCGAGTTGACTTTTGCCAGCACGGTAGAACCTCGTTGAGCGCTTCCCATAAGCGACCGACTGAGCTTCGATCAGATAGGAACGGAAGGAACTGAAGGTGAGCGATGACATGTGAGCTGGAGACCGCGGCAGTTCGGCCCGCCGGATTCAGAGCGTGGCGATGGAGTCGACAGGAGTGTACTGGATCCCGCTGTTTCAGATACTGGAGGAGCGCGGGTTCAAAGTGTATTTAGTCAACGCGCACTATCTGAAGAGTGTGCCCGGACGCAAGAGCGATGTATCCGACTGCCAGTGGATCCAATATCTGCACTCGGTAGGGTTGCTGCGAGCCAGCTTCCGGCCACCCGAAGCGATCTGACATTCTGCACATGCAGAAGGCGCTCAGTCAGATGAACCTGAAACTCCACCATGTGTTAAGTGACATCACCGGAACCAGTGGCCAAGCGATTCTCGATGCCATCCTCTCGGGCCAGCGCGATCCCGTCGCACTGGCGCAACTCTGTCATAGTCGAGTGAAGAGCCCGCGGGACAAGGTGGCGCAGGCCCTAGTTGGGGACTACCGGCCAGAGCATCTGTTCGCCCTGAAGCAGTCGCTGGAGGGATACCGCTACTACCAGAAGCTGATCTTGGAGTTGGATCAGGAGACGGCACGTTTGATGCAGGCTCTTCCCAGTGCGACCGAGCATCCCATGCCACCACGCACCAAGGCCACTGCATATCACCGGCAGGGCAACGATCCTCGGTTCTGCGGAGTGAGCTTTACCGCATGTCGATCTCACCGACATCCCAGGAGTCAGCGCAGCCACTGCGCAAGTTGTACTGACAGAGATCGGCACCGATGTTAGCAGGTTTCGCAACGCTTCCGCCTTCGCTTCATGGCTTGACCTCTGCCCGGAAAAACGAGTCGGCGGCGGCAAGGTGCTGTCCTGTAAAACACGCCAGGTAAAGCATCGCGCCACAACTGCGCTTCGGATGGGCGCCAACTCCCTGTGCCGCGCGAAAGGTTACTTCGGCGAGTTCTTTCGGCGCATGGGGGCCAGGCTCGGCACTGCCCAGGCGATCACTGCACCGCACACAAAATCGCACGAATTCTCTGAGCTCCGCCGGCTTCCGCCGCTTCCGAATTCCAGCGATGAACTGAGAGTTGCGAGTCGCCGCACCGAATGACGAACCAGTGGATGGGACGGGTGTCTGCAATTCCGCAAAACTTCACATCTGTATTCGCGCATGGTCGTCATCATTCACTATCCCGGCTGCCGCTTCGCGACAATCCAAAGGCCCGGCTTCGATAAACTGTCTCCTAGACTGGCTGACGATTTTACTGTTGCCAGCCTCCGCCCAGCGCTTTGTAGAGTTGGACCAGGCTGCGATACTCATCTCCCCGCGCCGCTGCGAGCGTCAGTTCGGCGCCGTATAGCGACCGCTGTCCGTCGAGTACTTCGAGGTATGTCGTCGTGCCGCCCTTGTAGCGAAGCGTGGAAATGCGGACGGTTTCCTGCAGGTCGGCTACCGAATCCTGCTGACGTGTCCGAACCTGATGAAGTTTCTCGTAACCGATGAGCGCGTCCGAGACTTCTCCAAAAGCGTGCTGGATCGCCTCCCGGTAGCCGATCAGAGCTTGTTGGTGTTGAGACTCAGCCAGATGCAAATTCCCTTTCAGCGCGCCTCCGGTAAAGATTGGCTGGCTGACCTGCGCGCCATAGGACCAGATGCCTAGCTGCGTCGTCATGAGGCTTGAGAAGGCGGAGCTTCGACCAAATGAACCGCCGCCTCCCCCGGTCAGAGAGATTTGCGGGAAGAACTGAGCTTTGGCGACCCCGATGTTGGCGTTAGCGGAAATCAAGATCTGTTCCGCTTCTCGAATGTCGGGCCGACGCTCGATGATCGAAGATGGAACGCCGGCTGGAACTTCAGGCGGAAGTGTTTGCTCGACGAGTGGAATGCCGCGTGCGATGTCTTGCGGGTAATTGCCGAGCAGAATGCTGATGGCGTCTTCTTCCTGGGCAATTTGTCGCTCCAGGTCTGGAATCTGCGCATTGGCACTGTCGAGAACCTGCTGAGCCTGGAGCACATCCAACTTGGTGGCAACTCCGTGATCCAGCCGCAGATTGGTAAGTTTTACCGAATCGGTCTGGGTCTTGACGGTCTCACGTGTGATCGCGAGTTGCAGATCAAGTTGCAGGAGCGTGAAATAGTCTCTCGCCATATCGCTGACGAGGGTCAGTGCGACGACCTGGCGCGCATCTTGGGTAGCCAGCAGTTGAGCGCGAGCTGCTTCGTTGGCGCGGCGCAAGCGGCCGAAGAAATCCAACTGGAACGCCGCGTCGGCGGTCAAGGTGAGGAAGTTGTACCGGGACTGTTCAAGGTTTTCCTTGCCCCCGCTGAAATTGCCATTGCCCGAAACCTGTGGAAAAAGGCTGGAACGCGTAACAGCAAGCTGAGCGCGGGCTGCGTTGATGCGTTCGGTTGCGAGTTGCAGATCGTAGTTCTGTTTGAGCGCCGTGCGAATGAGTTCCTGCAGCTTTGCGTCCTGAAATACCTGCCACCAGGGAAGATCGGCATACGAGGCAGTCTGCGCCTGAAGCTGAGGATTGTCCGCCAGATCCCGAAAAGAATTCGGAGCCTGAACTGCAGGGCGATGATAGTTAGGGCCTACAGCACAAGCCGAAAGCACGCCAGAGAGCAAGGCCGCGGTGAGCAATTTTGCGATTCTCATCATTAGGCAAACCCCGTTAGGCAAACCCCATTACACAAACCCCATTGCGCAAACTTGCTTGATTCCCAAGCTGTTGAACGCCCCTTGAGGTCCCTCAATCTCCGGGCGCGGGTGAAGGCGCAGGCGGCAATATGCCTGATGCAGTTTCCTTTCCAGCGCTCGTCCATTTCTCAACCATGTAAAAGATGCCGGGAATAAAGAAGATTCCGATCGCACTCGCAGCGAGCATCCCGCCGATCACGGCCGTCCCCATGATCTGCCGGGCTACCGAACCTGCCCCGCTCGCTGTCCACAGTGGAACGCAGCCGAGGATAAACGCGAATGATGTCATCAGGATGGGTCGCAGCCGCAGCCTCGCGCCTCCGAGGGCGGCGTCGGCCAGCGGTTTTCCGTGTTCGTACTGTTCCTTGGCAAACTCGACGATCAAAATCGCGTTCTTCGCCGCGAGGCCGATCAGCATGATCAAGCCGATCTGCGAGAAGATGTCGCTTTCAATCTGCACCATATACGGCGGCAGGAAAACGCTGAGCAAGGTTCGGCGCAGCCATAGCGCTGCAAACGCTCCAAAGACCGCCACCGGCGTGCTGAGCAGTACGCTGAAAGGCAGCGACCAGCTTTCGTACAGTGCCGCCAGAATCAGGAACACGAACAACAGGGACAGGCCAAAGATGACCGCGGGTGGAACTCCCTGGCGCGCCTTCTGCTCCAGAAATGAGATTCCGGAGTAGTCGAATCCCATCTCTCGGGGCATGGCTTGTTTGAAAACTTCTTCGAGGGCTGCGGTCGCCTGATCAGCGCTGTAACCCGGTGCCGCGCTGCCATTGATTTGTGCGCAACGGTACTCATTAAAGCGCTGTGTGAATTCGGGTCCGAGCTGCGATTTGACCGTGGCAAGCGTAGACAGCGGAACGTTCTCGCCCTTGTTGTTGCGGACATAGAATCGGCCAACGTTCTCCGGGCTGGCACGATCTTCGCTCTCAGCTTCGATGTAGACCTGCCACTGGCGGCCAAAGCGATTGAAGTAATTGATGAAATATCCCCCCATGAACGCCTGGATGGTGCGGTAGACGTCGGAAAGATTGATGCCCTGCTTCAGCACCTTGTCACGATTGACGTCGACGAACTTCTGCGGAACGCTCGCCAGAAAAGTCGTACTCAGGCTGGCGATCTCCGGCCGCTTGCGTGCCGCGTCAAGAAACGTGTTCAAGTTCTGCGACAGGAATTGGATGCTGCCGCCAGAGCGGTCTTCGAGGATGAAAGTGAATCCGCCTGCAGTGCCAACGCCCGGGATGGCCGGCGGCGAAAAACTGAATGCGATTCCCGCTGGCAATTTGGAAAGCTGCTGATTCAAATGCGCCTTGATAGCTTGAAACTGCTCACCTCTGGACGTGCGCTCGTCCCACGGCTTCAGAGTGACGACAAAGAAAGCGTTGTAGCTGGTACGAACAAAACTGAGCAAGCTGAAGCCGATGACGCTGGTCGTGTACTTCACACCCGGTGTGTTAGCCAGAATGTTCTCGATTTGTGCCGCTGCCTGCGATGTTCGCTCCAACGACGCGTCATTGGGCAATTGCAAATTCACATAGGCATAGCCCTGATCTTCATCGGGAAGAAAGCTCGACGGCACCCGATTGGCGAAGAATCCCGCCGCGAGGCAAAAAATCAGCAAAAGCACAACCACCACGGCTGTCTTCTTGAGCAGCACGCCGCTCCAGCCGACGTAACCCTCGGTGGCTCGCTCAAAAAGTCGGTTAAACCAATCGAAGAATCTCTGCAGCAGGCCATGGCTCTCTTCGCGCGGGCGAAGAAGCAATGCGGCCAGGGCAGGGCTGAGCGTCAGCGCGTTGAACGCGGAAAGAATTACCGAGATTGCGATCGTGACTGCGAATTGCTGATACAGCCGGCCAGTGATCCCGGGAATGAAGGCGGTGGGCACGAATACAGCGGAGAGAACCAGGGCAATTCCTACGACGGGACCCGACAGTTCCTCCATCGCCTTTAACGCTGCATTCTTCGGAGTCAGGCCCTCTTCGATATGCCGCTCCACGCCCTCTACGACGACGATGGCGTCATCTACCACCAGACCGATCGCCAGCACCAGCCCAAAGAGCGAGAGTGTATTGATGGAAAAGCCGAACAGCGGGAAGAGCACGAACGTGCCCACAAGAGAAACGGGTACAGCCAGCAGCGGGATCAGGGTTGAGCGCCAGCCCTGAAGGAAAAGAAAAACAACAACGATGACCAAGACCAGCGCGATCACAAGGGTTTCAACGATTTCCTTGATGCCCTGCGTTACAGAAAGAGTCGTGTCGAGAGAAACGGCGAAATCCATGTCCCCGGGGAAGCGCTCTTTCATTTGTGCCATTAGTTTCTTGACGCCTGTCGCAGCGTCGACTGCGTTCGATCCGGGCAATTGGTAGGCTGCAATTATCGCGCCCGGCTTGCCGTTAAAACGTCCGGCAACGCTGTAGTCTTGAGCGCCCAGTTCGATGCGAGCGACATCGCGCACACGCACAGTCGCACCGTCAGGCGTCTCGCGAACCACGATGTTGCCAAATTCTTCCGGCGAAACCAGGCGCCCTTGCGCCAGGACCGAGTACGTAAATTCCTGGCCCTTTGGAGCAGGCTCGCCCCCCGCTTTGCCTGCGGGGTTCACCGTGTTCTGCGCCTGAATCGCGCTGACGATCTCAGGGACAGTAATGCCAAGTTTCGCCAGCGTGTCCGGCTTTACCCAAAGGCGCATCGCGTATTGACCGGCGCCGAATACCTGCACATTGCCGATGCCGGGCGAGCGAAGAATCGGATCGGTAAGATTGATGTAGGCGTAGTTCGCCAGAAACTTGGCATCATACGTTCCGTGCGGAGAATAAAGGGCGACCCACATCAACGGGGCAGTGACCGATTTTCGAACGGTAACGCCGTAGTTGTTGACGTCCGATGGAAGCTGAGAAGCAGCCTGAGTTTCCCGCGACTGCGTGAGAATGAAATCGGTATTCGGGTCGGTCTTGACGTCAAAGTCGACTATCAGGCTGGTGGATGAGTTGCCCGTGGCATTCAGCGAGTACATGTAGTTCTCGTTGTCTACACCGTTCATCTGCTGCTCGATGGGAGTAGCCACCGCTTGTTCCAGCGTTTGCGCGTCAGCTCCGACGTAGGTGGCGAGCACTTGGATTTCGGGTGGAGTGATGTTGGGAAACTGTGCGACGGGCAAGCTCAGCACAGTGAGCGCACCAACCAACACCATGACGATGGAAATCACCATTGCGACGATGGGACGGTTGATGAAGAATTTCGACATGGGTAATCCGTCCTTATCGATTCGCCGATCCTTAGTTCTGGGCCATGAATGGCTTGGGATTCACCCGAAGACCACTGCGCATTCTCTGAACTCCTTCAACCACGACCCTGTCTCCCGGGTTCAGCCCGTTCGCGATGATCCATCGGTTATCAACCCGGTCGCCCACAGTGACCGTTCGAACGTCGACTTTGTTGTCGGCGCCAACGACAGCAATCTGGTAGCCGCCCTGCAACTCCGACACTGCCCGTTGCGGAACAAGCAACGCCCCCGGCTGGGTCCGGATTACCGCGCGGACTTTGGCATAGCCGCCGGGTCTCAAAATATTGTTTGGATTGGGAAAGAGCCCGGCGATTCGAATCGCGCCGGTGGTCTCGTTCACCTGGCGGTCGGCAAAATAGAACTTTCCTTCGTGCGGATAGGTTGAGCCGTCCGCTAAGATCAGTTGCAGCCGCAGTTCCTTGTCGGCCTGCAAGCGGCTCTCCTCGGTCGGGAAACGTCTTCGCCATGAAAGATATTGAGGCTCGCTCACGGTGAAATAGACCTTGATTGGATCCACTGTAGAAACGGAAGTGACCACCCCGCTACTGGGGCTGACCAGCGCGCCAACCTGTAGTTGTGCCTGGCCGGCCACCCCGTCGATGGGCGAAGCGAGGCGCGTAAAGTCCAAATTGATCTTCGCAGTTTCAACCGAAGCCTCGTAGGTCTTGATCTGAGCCTTGGCAGTTTCCACGGTTGCGAGCGCGGCGAGATTGTTCTGAACCGCGTTGTCGAGATCCTGTTGGCTGGCCGCTTGTTGCTCCGCTAGTGGCTTGTAGCGCTGGACGTCAAGTTCGGTCCGACGCTGAACGGCTTCTGCATTGGCCAGCGCGGCCTTCGCCTGAGCAAGCTGGCCTTGAGCCTGATCGAGCGCCGCCTGAAAAGGCCGCGGATCGATTTGGAAAAGGAGTTGGCCCTGCTTGACCGACGCGCCCTCCTGATACCCTTGCTTCAGCAGGTAGCCTGTGACCTGTGCCCGAACGTCAGCATTGACCAGACCGTCAAGCGTACCAATCCACTCCAAATAAATCGGAACATCCTCCTTCTGAACCTGAGCGACCTCGACATCCGGAGTATTTGGCGGCGCACCCATAGCTTGCTTGGACGGTCGAACGGCTCCAACAATCAGAGCGAGCACGATCAAGCCAAGAACTCCGCCGATCAACAGATAGCGTTTCTGGACCTTGCTCATGTTGTCTCCCACAAATCTTGCTCGCGCCTGGGCTGCGAAAACGCATGTCCTGGATCTACAGTTCGAGGACACCCGGGACGGGGCAGGCTATCGATCGTCGATTGCGAAAACAGCCTGTGAGGCAACCGCTGACGCAACCAATTGAGAATATGGATGCATTTTCACCCCAGAGGTCGTATGAAATCTACAACGTTGTATCACACTTGATCTGCTTCAGGCGACACACCCGCTCACCAGATCGCGTCTTAGCAGAAGCGATCATGCCGAATCCAGCCACTCCAATCGTCAAGGCCGCACTGGCCGAGAAACGGCGGCGGCTATCTCCTGTACCCACACACCCTCCATCGCTGTCACGAAGACCCGGTTGCCAGGGGTCGCAAGCGGCCCTCTCCGAAGAAGGACCGATGCTTAGGAGAGTATTGGGTTGGGTTTGGGATTTTCGATTGTCGCCGATAAAGTTGACTTCAACATGGACATTGGCTTCCACACGTTCTAGCATTTGTTAACTTATGGAGCCGCCTTCCGATGTCATTGGCCCCGTTCTCGGCCACTATCGCATCGTCGAACAAATTGGTGCGGGCGGGATGGGCGTGGTGTATCGCGCGCACGATGAGCAATTGGATCGTGATGTCGCGCTCAAAGTGCTGCCGACGGGCACGCTGGCAGATGATGTTGCGCGAAAGCAGTTCCGAAAAGAAGCTCTGGCGCTCGCCAAACTGAGTCATCCAAATATTGCGACGGTTTTCGAGTTCAGTTCGCAGGAGGGCGTGGACTTCCTGGTGATGGAACTGATTCCAGGAAAACCGTTGAGCGAACGGCTGCATGGCGGAGCGATGTCGCAGCCGGACATCGTACGCCTGGCAACGCAACTAGCGGAAGGTTTGGCGGCGGCACACGACCAGGGAGTAATTCATGGCGATCTCAAACCGGCAAACCTGTTTGTAACACCGGACGGCAGGCTGAAAATTCTCGATTTCGGGCTGGCAAAGCATACACCCACAGCCAGCGGCGCCGATGTGACGCGCAGCCTTACAGCGGACACAGGTAAGGTTGCGGGCACTCTCCCTTATATGTCGCCGGAACAGTTGCGCGGCTTGAACATCGACTCGCGCAGTGACATCTACGCGGCCGGCACTGTTCTGCACGAAATGGCGACAGGACGGCGGGCATTTCCGCAGACGCAGGGGGCGGAGCTAGTGGGCGCGATTTTATATGAGTCTCCGGTGTCGGCGCGGTCGGTGAACAAGCATGTTTCTCCTGGACTCGAGAGCATCGTTTCTAAATCGCTGGCGAAAGATCCATCGCAGCGGTATCAATCGGCGCGCGAGTTGCGGGTGGCGCTGGAGGGACTTTCCGCCACCACTAAGCGTGATTTTGGGGGATTGTTGCCGGCGGGGTTGCCAAGGAAACCTCAGATCGCAATCGCGGTTATGTCTGGTGCGGTTATTGTGGCAGGCTTCGGGATCGGCCTGAATGTTTTTGGAGTTCGTGACCGGCTTTTCGAGCATAAGGAATCCGCGGCGCCTGGAGTGTCGGGATCGTCGGGAACGGCAGTTCATACGCGGCGATCGGTGGCCGTGCTTGGACTGAAAAATGTTTCCGGGCAAGCGGATAAGGCGTGGCTCTCTATTGCGCTCGCGGAAATGCTGACCACTGAACTGGGCGCGGGCGAGCAACTGCGGACCGTCGCGGGCGAAAACGTGGCGCAAATGAAAACCAATCTGGCTTTGTCCGATGCCGACAGCTATGGCCGGGAAACGCTGGCGAAGATCCGCGAAAACCTGAACGCTGATGAGGTTGTGGTCGGGTCGTACGTTCCGCTGGGAAAGGATCAGATCCGGCTCGATCTGCGACTGCAGGACGCGGTCGCGGGAGAAACTCTCGCATCGGTTTCCGCCAAAGGACGAGAGGATCAAATTGACGATCTTGTAAGCCGGGCAGGCGCGGAACTGCGGCAAAAATTGGGCGCCGGGGCGATTTCGGCGACAGATGCGGCGGCGGTGAAAGCATCGTTACCGGCTAACGCGGAAGCGGCTCGGCTCTATTCCCAGGGCTTGGCCAAGCTCCATGCCCGCGACACTTTGGCGGCACGCGATCTGCTGCAAGAATCGTTGGCACTCGAACCGGGCTTCGCGCTGGCGCATTCGGCGCTGGCCACGGCCTGGAGCGCACTCGGCTACGACGGCAAGGCCGCAGCGGAAGCGAAGACGGCAATTGATTTATCCGGCGGACTGGGACGCGAGGACAAGCTCGCAATCCAGGCACGTTATTTGGAAGCGAAGCACGACTGGGAAGGGGCGATCGGCATTTATCGCACGCTCACGCAGTTCTTTCCCGACAATCTTGAATATGGCTTGCTGCTGGCGCTGGCGCAAAATTTGGCGGCCAAATCGAAAGACGCGCTGGCCACGCTGCAGCAACTGCGCCGGTTGCCGGCTCCGGCGTCGCAAGATCCACGACTCGATTTGGCCGAAGCCAGCGCCTACGACGGTCTCTCAAAATACAAGGAGGCAGGCGAAGCAGCAGCGCGCGCAGCGGTGAAAGCGCGGGCCAGCGGACAACGCCTGTTGCTCGCGCAGGCACTGAATTGGGAGGGATCTGCCTTCCGTTATCAGGATCAGATTGAAAAGTCGAACGCCGCATTTCAAGACGCACAGCGAACTTACACCGAGGCGGGAGATCGATTGGGCGCGGCCAATTCCACCATGGGACTCGCGACCAACCTCTATCAGCATGGAGACTTGAACGGCTCCCGACAGCTCAATGAACAATCGCTGGCAGTCTTCCGCGAAGTAGGCGCCCAGCGCAACACGGCTACCTGTCTGGTCGATATTGCAATCGGACTTTACGATCAGGGCGATCTTGCCCGGGCGCAAACGATGTACGAAGAAGCACTCGGCATTCAGCGCGATATCGGAGACAAAGATAGCCAGGCGAATACGCTCAACAGTATCGCGAATGTACTGGCGGATAAGGGCGATCAAGCGGGAGCCAAAGCAAAATACGAAGAAGCGCTCTCCGCCTTCCGCGATACCGGCAGTCAATTCGAAATTGCCATGACTATGAGCAACATCGGAGAGTTGTATCTGGACGAGGGCGATCTGCCGGAAGCAAAGAAAATGTTCGAGCAGGCGCTCGAGATCAAACGCAACTTGCACAACCGGCATTCCGAGGCTTACACGCTTTCTGCTCTGGGCGATCTGCTGCTGTATCAGGGCGACATCACGGCGGCGAGGAAGGCGCATGAAGACGCTTTGGCCATACGGACTCAATTGGGAGAAAAAGGAACGGCGGCTCAGGATTCGCTGTCGCTGGCGCGGCTGACGTTAGACGACGGGCATCCAGAAGAAGCGTTGGACGGTGCGCGGAAGGTGGAGGCTGATTTCCACACGCAGAACCAGGCCGACTATGAAGCCGCTGCTCACACGCTGGCCGCGCGCTGCCTGCTGCAGTCGGGAAAACTTGGCGAGGCAAAGGTGGAGATTCAGCAGGCCGAAAAACTGGTGAAGGCCGACGATCATGTGGCGCATCTTCCCGTGGCCATCGCCGGTGCGCGAATCGCGACTGCGTCCGGAGATTTAGTGAACGCTCGAAAAATTCTCGACGCGGCGCTGGCAGAAGCAACGAAAGCGAACTTGCTTTACTTTCAATACGACGCTCGGCTTGCCCTGGGTGAGTTGAAAATCAGATCAGGCAAAGTGGCCGCAGGCCGCGCTCGGCTGACAACGCTGGAGAAAGATGCTCAGGCCAAAGGATTCCTGCTGATTGCGCGCAAGGCTGCGCGCCATTAAGGGATAGTCTCAAGATCGAAAACTCAAGACCGCCGGACTGGCTCAGGAGGAAGGGCGGCACGTTTGGGCGGCTCGATTTTCGGCTCTGCGCCGAAATGTGCGAATAATGCCCGTATTTCGCGATTGTTGGCAGACAAACCGGACTGGAGAGAACGGACTGCT
>PLKR01000294.1:0-232 GCA_003140655.1 Acidobacteriaceae bacterium
TGCCTTTGCCGCCGCCGCCCGCCGCCGCCTTCAACATCACGGGATAGCCGATTCTCGCAGCCACCTGCTCCGCCTCGTCGAATGACTCCACTGCGCGTGATGTACCCGGCACGAAGGGAACTCCTGCTTTCTCCATGGCCTGGCGGGCGCGGGTCTTCGATCCCATGGCTTCCATGGCTGCAGGGGTTGGGCCGATGAACTTCAGTCCCACATCGGCGCAGGCCTGGGCAAA
>PLKR01000294.1:423-3618 GCA_003140655.1 Acidobacteriaceae bacterium
TCTACAGGAAACCTGGCCATGGTCCGTGATCTACGTCGGTGATGGTCTTCCCATCTTCAGGACGGATTTTCGTCCTGCGAATAGAGCGCCCACGCGGTTGCCAAATCCTGGACAACATGGCCAAGAGACTTGTAGACGGTGATCTCCTCTGCCGAGCGGCGGCCTGCGATTTCGCCCGCCAAGACCTGGCCAATCTCAGCGACGATGTGGTCGTCGCCGATTAAACCCGCAGCCTTGGCCCTGAGAAACTCTGCGCCCTGGTTTAGAACACCCTCCCGGCTGTCGGCAATGAAGCGCGAGCGCACGACCAAACCGTTGTCAACCTCCACTGGCCCGGCATGGCTTGAGCCGACAAGATTCAAGTGCATGCCCGGCCGCACCCACGCGCCCTTCAAGATCGGCTCGGCCGCTGAGGTGACGGTGCAGACGACGTCGGCCTTGGCGACTGCCTCTGGCACGGTCGCTGCGCTCGAGACCGGCACCGCAAGTTCCGCCTGCATCCGCTCGGCGAAGGCGCGGGCGCGTTCGGGCGAACGTCCCCAGATCGCGATGGATTCAAGGTCGCGCACCTTGCCGATCGCGCGCGCATGGGTCGCGGCCTGTTCGCCATAGCCCAGGATCGCCAGACGGCGGGAGTCTTTGCGCGCCAACGCGTCGGTGGCGACCGCACTGGCCGCCCCAGTGCGAATGGCCGTAATCTCGCCCGCGTGCACGACACAAACTGGCGCGCCGTTTTCGGGGTCGAACAGAATGACGAGGCCCTGGTGCGACTGTATTCCCTGAGCGAAGTTCTCCGGGAAGACGCTGATCAACTTCGCGCCAAACGGCGCACGCACGCCCATGGCACCGGGCATCACGCCGAACATCCGGCCGTCGGCGAGCGGGATGATGGATCGAAGTAATTGCCTGGTCTCACCGCGCGAGAATGCGATCATCGCATCGCGCACGATCGGAATGCACACATCGTAGGTAAGCCGCCGGGCGACTTCTTGGCGGTCTATGAATCGCATCAGACGCTTCCTTACCGGATGTTCTTCACCTCCGCGGGCCCGCGGCAAAAACTTACCGCGAACGGAGCGTCAGCATCGCGGTCTGATTTCGCCCAGCGTGCGCGGCGGGTGAAGCGGTAGCGGAGCAGGGTCCAGATCGCCAGCCAGCCATCGGCGTGGCGAATCTTCTTGCCTTCTCCCGCCGACCGTGGGGCGTAGGCGATAGGGACTTCCGCGATCTTCTCTCCCATGCGGCAAAGCTTTGCGGTCACTTCGGGACAGAACTCAAAGCGACGACATTCCAAACTAATTTGTGAGATCAGCGACCGCCGGAAGACCTTGTAACAGGTGGCTTCGTCGTGGATGCCCGCACTGTAGAGCAGGTTCGTGAGATGGGTGAGAAGCTTTGCACCCAGGAAAAATCGGAGACCGCGCTCGGGGAGGTCTGGGCGCACGCCGTACACTACGTTCGTCTCGCGCCGCTCGAGTGGCCGCAGCAGCGCGGGATAGTCCTGCGGATCGTATTCGAGATCGGAATCTTGAATCAGGATATATTCTCCGCGGGCGTACCGGAGCGCCGTGCGGATAGCCGCGCCTTTGCCGCAGTTACTCTTGTGGAAGACCACCGTGACGCCGTTGGCGCGCGGCATGTCTTGGAGCTTCTCGCGAGTGCCGTCCGTGGAACCGTCGTCGACGATGATGATTTCCTTCTTGACCGGCGAGGCGTGGATGGCCTGCAGAAGTTTATCCACGTGCGCAATCTCGTTGTAAACGGGGACGATGACGGACACGCATCCCGCCCACCGCTCCTTTGCTGGTAAAGCGGGGGAGGTGCGGTTGCTGCGCGCCGATGATCCCAACGATGCCATACTGATCACGCGAAACCCGCTGAATTGCGGGATTCTAGCATATACCATTTCGATTTCGCGCGCTGGCCGAAGATCATCCAGACCAGCGGGGACCGCGGTACACACCAAACGGAAAACCCACGGCTTTGCCCCCCTTCGGCAGCTAAAGGGCAGGCTGTGGGTTGCGTTCTGTCGCTGCGATGCGGCTTATCGGGCTTATTTCGGCTGGTCCATGGTGATGCCCTGCTGGCCGGGCTGCTTCTCGGCTTTGGCCTTCTTGGTGAGCAGAGTCTGATCCACCCAATGATCGGCAGTCTTCAGATCTTCCTGGCGGGCAGTGAGGTCGTCGCATTCCACATCAGCCTTCTCGCGGTACATCAGGTTCANNTCGTCTGGCTTCAGGCCCAGTTTGGCGCGCTCTTCCATGCGCGGCTGGTAGCAGGCCGTCCAGTCAATCACGCCCACGGAGTAGTAAGGCTCGGGGTCGTTGGGATCCATGTCGGCGGCCATGCGGTAATATTTCTTGGCATCGTCGAACTTCTTCATGTTCAAGTACAGGTAGGCGATTCCCTTGGCGGAGTTTACTTTCTGATCGCGCGCCGCATTCATGTCGAGCACGCGCTTGTATTGCTCAATGGCCTGGTCCGCCATTTTGAGGTTATCGGCATCCTCGACGCCGGGAATGTATTGTTGAGCGAAAGCAGTGGCCAAATACATCTTGGCATTGATGAGGGTCGGGTCTAGGGCAACACTCTGTTGAAAATGTTCGATGGCCTCTTCGTACTTGGCGTTCTTGTAAGCCGTCACGCCTTTGTTAAGCTGGTCGCGGGCCCGCAGCTTGCTGCAGCCCACGGAAGAGAAAAGCGCCAGCGCAGCGGCCACAAGCGTTAGCAGTCGAATGTGTTTATTCATTGCGGTATAAGTCTCCCTTGCCACAGCATCCTAGGCCCAGAGACAGCGCGTTGACAAGTCGTGGCCGCAGGCGGCAAGGGAACCGTGGCTCCCTTGCGCGGGCGCAATGCGATGCGCGACCTTCCGGGCACTGCTTCACTCGTGAGTCTTGACTCTTGAACCCAGGCGTGCCTTTAGCCGCCCGCTTCAATCTTCGCGGTAATCAGACCCACCTTATCTACTCCCGCAGCATGCGCGATGTCAATCACGTTGGCCACGTCGGCGAAGGGGATAGCGTCATCGCCCTTCACGAACATGACTTTTTCGGCGCGGGTCTTGTAGATATCGGCCAGACGCCCCTGCAAGTTATCCCAAGTGGCATCTTCCTGGTTGATCTTCAGGCCGGGATCCTGACCGGCGCCGCGATCGATCAACTGCACCACGATGGTGCGGTCGGGCGTATTGTT
>PLKR01000314.1:0-2031 GCA_003140655.1 Acidobacteriaceae bacterium
TCCGTTCGCGAGATCTATCGCGAAGGCATCGCCACCGGCAACGCAACTTTTGAAACCGAACTTCCAGACTGGGAGAAGTGGGATAGCGGCCATCGCCAGGAGTGCCGCCTAAGCGCGCGTGAGGGAGAGCAAATACTCGGCTGGGCCGCGCTCAGTCCGGTCTCAGGTCGCCGCGTTTACGCTGGAGTTGTCGAGGTTTCCGTCTACGTAGCTGCTGCGGCGCGGGGAAGTGGCATCGGCAAAGCGCTTCTAAGAATGTTGATCGAGGAATCTGAGCGTCACCAAATCTGGACCCTGCAAGCCGGAATCTTTCCCGAGAACGCCGCCAGTATCGCGCTGCACAAGTCCTGTGGATTCCGCGAAGTTGGCCTCAGGCGGCGCATCGGGAAACTGGGCGAGACCTGGAGAGATGTGCTCCTCCTCGAGCGCCGCAGCGCGGNNTAATATGCAACCCGGAGGTTGCTTAAATGAACGAGCGCATCGAGAAACGCATTGAACTCAAAGCGCCAGTTTCGCGGGTCTGGCGTGCGCTGACGGACTACCGTGAGTTTGGCGAGTGGTTTCATGTAAAACTGGATGGCCCATTCCTACCAGGTCAGGTCTCGCATGGCCAGGTTACCCATCCTGGCTACGAACACGTCAAATGGGAGGCCGTCGTGCAGAAAATGGAGCCCGAGCGCCTCTTTTCCTTCACCTGGCATCCTTATTCCGTCGATCCTAAAATAGACTACTCAAAGGAGACGCCCACACTCGTCGAATTCAGGCTGGAGAAGACGGCGAGCGGCACGCTGCTTGTACTCACGGAATCCGGCTTCGACAAGATCCCCGCCGGCCGCCGCCTCGAAGCATTCCGCATGAATGACGGCGGTTGGACTCAGCAAATGAAGAACATCGAGAACCATGTCGCACAAACGTCGTAGCGGCACAGCCGCCAAGCGGCAGCTTCGTGCACCCGTATTCGCCGCGCTGGGCGACGAGACGCGGCTATCGCTGGTTGCGAAGCTCTGTGGTGGGCGGCCTTATTCGATCTCTCAGCTAACGCGGGGTTCCAAGCTCACCAGGCAGGCGATCACCAAGCATCTTCGGGTGTTGGAGAGTACTGGAATGGTGCACAGCGTCCGTGCGGGTCGCGAGAACCTATTCGAATTCGATGCGCAGCCGATTGAAGGAATTAAAGAATACCTCGATTTAGTCTCCAGGCAGTGGGATCAGGCGCTGTCCAGACTAAAGTTGTTCGTCGAAGACTGAGTGCCTGGGCAGAAGCCAAAAAAAGGGCGAGCCCGCAGGCTCGCCCTAAGTTTGTGGACTAACGCGCCGTTCAATCCACCGGAACCAGCTTCTCCTCCACTCCAGTGACAGCTTTCTTTTTCGCCGAGCTCAGGCAAGGTCGTAGCGGTCAAGGTTCATGACCTTGTTCCACGCAGCCGCGAAGTCCTTCACAAACGCCTGCTTCGAGTCGTCACACGCATAGACTTCTGCGATTGCCCGGAGCTGGGAGTTCGAACCGAAGAGGAGATCGACGCGCGTGCCGGTCCACTTGATTTTGTCCGTCGCCCGATCGCGCCCCTCAAACACGCCATCGGATGTAGAGGAGGCCTGCCACTTCGTATTCATATCGAGCAGGTTGACGAAGAAATCATTCGTCAGCGTCCCGGGCCGGTTGGTGAAGACGCCGTGTTTGGCCTGCCCGAAGTTCGCATTCAGGGCGCGCAGACCGCCGACGAGAACCGTCATCTCGGGGGCAGTCAGTGTCAGCAACTGCGCCCGATTCACCAGCAACTCCTCAGCCGACAGCTGCTGTCCGCTTCGAAGATAGTTGCGGAACCCGTCCGCTGCGTGCTCCATTACGGCGAATGAGTGCACGTCAGTCTGCTCCTGCGAGGCATCCGTGCGCCCCGGCGAGAAAGGAATCTTCACTTTGTGCCCGGCCTTCTTCGCAGCTTCCTCGACGGCTGCGCAGCCGCCCAGCACGATCAGGTCAGCAAGCGAGACCTGCTTCCCTTTCCCATTGGACTTGTTTCCGTTGGAGCG
>PLKR01000314.1:2106-2316 GCA_003140655.1 Acidobacteriaceae bacterium
GAGCCGCGGAACGACGCCGCCGATGCCCACGCAGTCGTGACCAGTTGGGAGATCGACAGTCCGGATTCGAGGATCTTCGCCTTCAGCGCAGCAATGTCCTGCTCCCCGATCAATTTATGATCCACGGCGGGAACAGGGTCTTGCCACACCAGAGACTCCTTCGGAACGAGCGGGCCAAGGTACCGCGAGATCGGCCCCATGTCGCGGTGC
>PLKR01000314.1:2375-3009 GCA_003140655.1 Acidobacteriaceae bacterium
GCGCCATTTTTCGGCGTCCATTGATGCGCACCGGCCGGACTCTTCGTCAGTTCCCATTCGTAGCTGAACAGGTTCGTGAAGAAGTTGTTGCTCCACTTCGTAGGAGTCGTGGTCCAAATAACTTCCAGTCCGCTCCCGATAGTGTCACCGCCATGACCTTTGCCAAGTTTATTCTTCCACCCGAAACCTTGATCCTCGATGTCGGCGCCTTCTGGTTCGTTGCCTACATATTGAGCGGGAACGCCAGCGCCGTGCGTTTTGCCGAATGAATGTCCGCCGGCAATGAGCGCAACGGTCTCCTCGTCATTCATCGCCATGCGCGCGAAAGTCTCTCGGATGTCCCGTGCCGCGGCAATCGGATNNTTCCATTCGGCCCTTCAGGATTCACATAGATCAGACCCATCTGCACGGCCGCGAGCGGATTCTGAAGATCCCGATCGCCGCTGTAGCGCTCGTCCGCCAGCCACGTGCCCTCAGGTCCCCAATAAATTTCCTCTTCGGGCTCCCATACATCCTCGCGCCCGCCACCAAAACCGAAGGTCTTGAATCCCATCGAGTCCAAGGCGACGTTGCCTGCGAGAATCATGAGGTCGGCCCAGGAGATCTTCCTCCCGTACTTCTGCTTGATCGGCCA
>PLKR01000325.1 GCA_003140655.1 Acidobacteriaceae bacterium
AAAACGCCTTTGGTCGCCGTATATCCAGAGGCGGACCAAGGAATGGTTAAAAGTTAAAGTGCACCGGGAAGACGAATTCGTCGTCGTGGGATTTACAGAACCCGAGGGATCACGGAAATTCTTTGGCGCTCTTCTCCTCGGCGGCTACAAAAACGGAAAATTGGAATATGCCGGACGGGTGGGGACCGGCTTCGACGGAAAGACTCTGGCAGCGCTTCATCGGCGATTTCAGCCACTCATTCGCAAGGTTCCTGCTGTGCTCCATCTTCCGCGAATGAAGGAGGTCACCTTTCTGTCGCCGAAGCTGGTTGCCCAAATCTCGTATGCGGAATGGACCGAAGATGGCAAGANNGAAGACAAAGCGGCAAAAGATGTTTCGCTGCTGGAGGCGAAGTGAAAGTAAAGTCTTCCAAGAACGTCGGGGTCGAGATTTCCCATGGGGAAAAAGTGTTTTGGCCCGATGAGGGCTACACCAAGCTTGATCTCGCCAACCATTACCAGAATGTGTTCAAGCGGCTTCATCCCTACGTCGAGGACCGCATTTTGACCCTCGAGCGATGTCCCGACGGCATGCGCGGCCAATGCTTCTATCAAAAGGAAAAGCCAAAGGGCATGCCGCTTGGCACGCCGACCAAGAGGATTCGTCGCGCGGACGGCGGATCGACGAACTATGTCGTGGGCGGCTCACTCGCCACGCAGCTCGCGCTGGCAAATNNAAAACGTTTCCTAAGCCGGATTGGATGTGCATTGACATCGATCCGAGTTCCGGAAAATTCAGCGATGCCGCGGAGGCGAGCCTGTACGTGAAAGAGTCACTCGATGCCCTGAAACTGATTTCCTACATAAAGACGTCGGGAAGCCGGGGGCTGCACATATTCGTCCCGATTCGCCTGGGTCCTACGGCTGATGAAGTCTTGTCGTTTGCGGAAGCCTTGATGCGCGAAGTCGCGGCGGCACATCCGAAGAAATTAACGGTCGAGCACTCCATCGCGGCCCGCGGCAAACGTGTGTATCTCGATCCCTTTCGAAATGGCTCCGTGCAAACCGTCGTCGCTCCCTATTCTGTGCGACGCCGGCCTCGCGCGCCGATATCGACGCCTCTTGACTGGAGCGAGGTACGCCCAGATCTTGATCCCGCGGATTTCAACATCGGCAACTTCCACGAGCGATTGAAACGCCGCGATCCCTGGGCTAATTTCTTCAAGAGCCGCCAGTCTCTGGGCGCAACGACGCAGGCCCGTCGATAACTTCGAGGAAGACGCATCGCTTGGCTACTCGTAGGTGAGAGCTGGAANNAGGTCCTGGCAGTGCTCGTCCGCGGACCGGGCATTGCGTCCGGCGGCTGAGGTTGCGCGAGATTGGCTGGAGCTTCGGCTGCATGGGCGTAGTCGTAAACGCGCACGCCGCGATCCTGTACCCGGCCCTCCGTCCTTTCGCTCGGCGTCAGGTGCGGCTCTAGCGTTTCTACTGCTTGGATTGCCCCGTTGCTCGCGGGCAGCGTCGTGACACCGCGTACCTCATCAGGTTTCGTGTCCGCCGAAATGTTGTCTCCGCCGTGGCGGTTCAGCACTTTGCAAGCGTTGTCGGCGGATTCCTGGTCTTGCGCCCGAACGATCACCACGATCCGTCCGCGCTCCAGTGCTTCAGCGTAATAAGACTGATCGTTCGCGTAGCTCGACAGGTCACTGGCCGCGTTTTCGTTGTGGCCTGTCTGCCCCGGCAGTGATCGGAAGAAGTCAGCAATTGTTGGGCCGAGTTGGCTCTGTCGATCGCAAACGACGGTCGTAGTCAATGGCGCCGAATTTGTTCCTGCATGGATCGAATCAGCCTTGCTGACGACCCCAATGTCCGCATCGCTGAAGCCGGCAGCATTCAACTCAAGCCTCACTTTGCGCGCTTCCCCCTCATTGTCTAATATACCCAGCACGCTTTTGCTCATAAGCACCTCCCGCGTTGCATCGCCGTTAATGCCCATGGACCCTCGCGGTGTGAAGTTCCCGACATCCGCAAGTTTCTGGCATTTTCTNNGTTTTCGCCCCATGCCATACAGCGAAGCATCTACCTGGTATCTGGCAAATGTGTATCTTCGTGCTTCCAACCCGGCCCGCGCAATCCTTGGCCGGCCAAAGCTCCAGTTAATTTTCCATTTTCAAACTCCAACTGCCCATTCACAAAAACATATTTCACACCCTTGGAAAGGCTGTCCGGCTTCGTATAGGTAGCCGTATCTTCAATGGAATTCGCATCGAACACTGTGATGTCGGCGAAATATCCTTCTTTGAGCAGCCCGCGATNNGATCGGACAATCGCTCACGTTGTGCGGGCAGGGAAGTCATTTTCCGCACCGCCTGTTCCAGCGGAAGCAGGTGCAAGTCGCGTACGTAATGCCCGAGAAATCTCGGCATTGTTCCGAACGCTCTCGGATGGGTGTGCGGCTCATAAAGCGGCCCGTCCAGAGACAGTTCACCGGCATCCAGGCAGAGACTGGTCCACGGCTGTTTCAACCCGTACTGCAAATCTCGTTCGCTCGCGATGAAATAAAGCGCGCCTGTCTGCCCCTTGTCCGCGATGATGAAGTCAAAAAGAGCATCGAGAGGCGCCTTCCTTTGCTCTGAAGCAACTTGTTCGACTGTCTTCCCGTCATATTTTTTCAGCTCGGGGTTCACGACACCCGAAATCATCACACCGGTCGCGCCGCCTGTGTCCAGGTACAGGTTTTCCCATCCCCCATGAT
>PLKR01000583.1:0-2907 GCA_003140655.1 Acidobacteriaceae bacterium
CGAACCCGTGGGAGCGATCAAACTCCCAGAGCACGACAAGATGCGAGAACCCCTCAATGTCAGTAAGCCCGGCCTCAAACTCCGGCAGGATCCTGAGCACACCATCCGCCTCATGCTTAGCGCCAAGCCCCTTCGGAACTTGCCCGGCATCCTTGTAAGGACTACTCACAAATCCAATCGCCCGCGACGTAAACATAGGACATGTCTCCACTGCCATACTACTGTCGCGCAAGGGCGGGCCTATCTCTGCGCCACCACGAAAAAAGTTGCCCTATCCTTGCGCGTTCTTTGTGCAGGAGCCTGCCCTGAGCGAAGCCGAAGGGGCGGGATTCCCCGAGCCCATCCCGCTAAGGATTTCGGACAACCCCAGAACAAGGCCCAAGCGGTTTTCCACAGCCCCAGTGTGACATCCAACCTTGCCCGCGCCAGTTAAACCGCGAGATCATGGTCAAGGCGGACGCACCGCCGCACACAGTATTAGTTAGAGCAGTAGTTCTTTGACAACTGAATATCCACATATCCACTAGCTAACTCCTTATCCCGCAAGATTTTACAAGCAACCCCTTTGCTATCAAGGATTTAGGAGAGGACAACAACAAGGCTGCTGACTGCCGCCGACTGATTCTAAAGGACTTGGACAAGAGAGTACCCGGCTAAACCATTGATTGCAAAGATTTTAACGCTAAGTCCTTTAGAACTAAGATTTTAGCGGGGTCGATTTAGCTATGTGAGTGATTCGAGAGATTTTAGCCAGACTTGATCTGTGTTTTTATTTTGATCTGGATCTCAGGCCAGAAGACTCTCCAAGCCAGCTCTTTGTTCCACAGCAGCCACCAGCTTCTTCGTAGCCGGAACCTCAATCCCGTGCCGGCGAGCGCCGCCGAGAATCGGCCCAGCAATCGCATCCAGCTCAGGAGTCTTGTGCTGTTCAACGTCTTTCTGCATGGAGCTGCGCATGTTCGCAGGCATGGCCATCACTCCTGAGAGTATCGCTTCCGGATCAACGTTGGCGCCCTCGGCCACAGCGACCGCGCAAGCTTCTCGAAGACAACCTTCCCCCAAGCTCCGCCACTGCGGATCGGCAAGAATCTCGCCAACAGTTTTATTCGCAGCGGTCGTGCTCAGCGCAAACGGCGCAAGAAAGACCAGCTTGCCCCACATCAGGGTTGGCTCATCATCGATGAAGCGGCAGGCGAAACCGATCTTCTGAAGCTGGTCGACAGTGCTCCCAAGCAACGCCCGTCCGGAAGACAACACATTCAGCCGGGCAAAGGGAGAGCGATGGACGATGTGTCCAGGACTGACCCGCTCGGTTTCAACCGCGATCGTCGCCGGGATCACACGATCTGCCCCGTACTTCGCCCGCAGCACGGCAATGTGATCAATGCCATTGAGCAGTGGAACGATGGCCCGCACCGCATCAGGATCTTTGAGAGCGGCCAATGCCGGCTCGAACTGCGTGGCCTTCACCGTGATCCATAGCGCATCGACGGGAGGTACTTCGGTCGCGACCGCAACATCAGCTGTGAAGTTACCGAAAGGACTCTCCAGGTGAAGTTGCCTAGGATAATTCGCGAACGCCTCGCGCCTGACCACGAGCGTAACGGAAGCTCCAGAGTGAGCCAGACAAGCGCCAATCAAGCCGCCAACGCCGCCAGCCCCGAGAATCGCATGTCGCAGAGGTTCGGAGATTTTATCGGGCATGGAATCTTAGATTCGCCGGAAGTCAATTTTGCTTCAGGGTAGCCGGCAAACACTCCACAATCTCGGCATCGCTGAGGGTGTGGTCGCTGGCTTTGGCGCGCGTGTAGATGCGGTCGACCAAATCGTCGGTCGCCGGAATGCCGCGCCGCTCCAGCCAGAACAGCACGTTCGACTTCCCGCTCATCGGACCGACATCAATGATCTGCTCCAGTCCGAACATGTGAGACGGCACACCCGAGTAAACCGTGTTGGCCAACTCGACGTCATTTTTCTTGAATGCCTTGATCACCGCCGCGGCGTGTACGCCTGTAGCCGTGCGAAAAGCGTCGTCGCCCACAACCGGATAGTTCGCCGGAATGGGCACGCCCGTGGCCCGCGAAACCGCCTGGCAATACTGCTTCAGCTTGGTGAGGTCCTGCTCGGCCCACGGTGCAATGCCCATCAGCTTCAGATTCACCAGCATCTGATCCATCTGCGCATTGCCTACGCGCTCGCCGATTCCGATGGCGCAGGCATGCACGCAATGCGCCCCCGCCATCAGCGCCGCCATCGAGTTGGCAATGGCCAGCCCGCGGTCGCTGTGCCCGTGCCAGTCCACGCGAATCTTCTCGCCGGAGGGTTTCACCACTTCCTCAATCACAAACTTGACCAGCGCCAGCGCGCCCATGGGCGTGGCATGCCCGGCGGTGTCGCAGATCACGATGGCCCGAGCGCCGCAATTAATCGCCGTCGCATACAGCCGCTTCACCGTCTCCGGATCGCAGCGCGACGTGTCTTCGGTAACGTACATCACGTCGAGACCGAGCGAAACCGCATACTTCACGGCCTTCTCGGTGGTCTGCAAAAGAAAATCGTCGGTCCAACCTTCAGTAAAACGACGAATGGGGCTCGATCCAATGAAAGTGGCGGCCTCGATGCGCAGACCAGTCTTTTGCACAATCTCGGCNNCGATCTCCCGCGCCAATGCCGTCACATGCTCCACCGCGCGCGCTCCCGCGCCCGGCAATCCAAGGTCGAGCGAGTCGATCCCGAGCACCTCCATCAGATGAAGAATCTCAATCTTTTCGGCAATCGAAGGATCGCGCACCGAAGGCGACTGCAGCCCATCGCGCAGACTTTCGTCATTGAGCAGCACTGGCCCCGGCGGCTTCAATCCCGGCGGATGATTTTTGTTCCAGTCGTAGATGAGTTCGGAGGTGTTCA
>PLKR01000583.1:2923-4051 GCA_003140655.1 Acidobacteriaceae bacterium
TTCGGCGGCAACGTCAGTCCGAACACCGAAATCATTCCCTGCCCGGCGACATTCACCTTGGCTTCCGCGGGATTCGGCAGATAGAGTGTCTGGCAATGTTCGCAGCGGTAGACCTCGGCGTCCGGTCCCCAGGCTTTTTCCGCGTCGCCGCACGCCTGTTCGATTACATCTTCTGAGTAGAACCAGCGCTTCAAATGGCCGCCGCAGAACTTGCCTTTCTCGTTTTTCTCGTTGCAGGCGCGCTGCCCGGCCTTCTTGATCTTAACTTTGTGATGAGGAAGCTGCGGGGGAGTTTGCGTGCCCGAAGTGGTGATTTCGCCAGTCGCCAAAGGACTTACCCTCGTTCGCGCGGCGCTCGCGCCGCCGGATTCGGCATTACGAGGGTCATTGTACTTGAAGGTTAACGACAAAGGCCAAGATCTTCGATGTCGTATGCTAGGCGTATTCTCGTGACCGGGAATCCAAAGCCGGAGTGAGTGCCCTATGAATCGTAATCCTTTGAACCATGAGCCGTTTGCGAAAAGGACTTTCCTGACCGGCGCGGCAATCCTTCTCCCGCTCGCGCTTCTGCTCGGCCCAACCAGCGCCCAGACGCCGCACAAGAAGGACGCTCGAACCGATGTTCCTAAAGGCGTTCCCACCAACGTGCAACTGGAACTGGTGCGCACCGAAACNNTCCCGCGACCAGCAACTCGCGGCGCAGCAAACTTCCGCGAAGACCTGCACCGTGGAAGGTTACAGCCTCTCCGACTTCGGAGCGCTCCCGCTGGCCACCGGCGCCTACCTGCTCACTTACAAAGCCGAGCAGTACGCTACTTGCAACGGAGAGAAAGCTCCGGTCCACATGAACGGCAGTTCGATCTACATCTTCAAGGCCGGCCACTGGCAGGCCATTTACCGGGCACAAGTGCCGCTGAAGATTCCGGGCCAGGGAATCAGGATTGAGTAATCGGAGTTAAGGAAACGCATGATCACGATTGTTTCGGGCTTCGCACGAAGTAATGCTGCACCACCGGGGAACCGCTAAGCCAAGCGCCGAGGCTTCCGTCATCGCCGCGGCATTCGATGATCGGCGGAAAGACGCTGAAGACAATCTCCTGAAGCCGGCCGTGCTTTTAGAATTCCAAC
>PLKR01000469.1 GCA_003140655.1 Acidobacteriaceae bacterium
TTGGCGGGGGTAGAAGAGTTCTACTTTTTCTTTTGGATGGTCTTGGTTTACCGGTCCCGCCGCTCCAGCTTTCCGAAATAGAAAAATATGCGAGGCCACAAGGGCGAAGATGCAAGCGGGAATAAGGAAAACATGGGCCACGAAAAACCGGGATATTGTAAGCGTGCCCATCTCCGTGCCACCGCGCATCAAGCGCCTGAGGCCCTCACCAATCCAGGGAACTTCACTGACGGCGTTGGTTCCTACGGCCGTGGCGAAATAAGCTCTCTGGTCCCAGGGAAGCAAGTAGCCGGTGAAAGCCATGGCCAGGACCAGGCCGAAGAGCACGCATCCAGAGAGCCACAGAAGCTCGCGCCGTCCTTTGTACGACCCATAGATGTAGGTTTGCGACAAGTGCAGGAATAAAACGACGACCATCGCGCTGGCGCCGTAAGCGTGCAGACTGCGGAGAAACGATCCAGCCGTAACTGCCTTTGTAATATATGCGACCGTTGTGTGCGCGTGATCGGCGGATGGGACGTAGTACAGCGCCAGAAAGATTCCAGTGATCACTTGCGAAATGAAAATGAACAAAAGCCCTGAGCCGAATATGTAAGCGAAGCGCGCGCCGCCGGGAATGGGCTCATCGAGAGCGCCGCGAAGCAAATCATCCAGGCCGGTGCGGCGGTTGAGCCATCCCCATAGTCCTGCATCGCCTCGTGGAGAAGAGTCACTTTCGCCTGGATGAATCGAATGCATTCTCGGTTACCCGATGACTTCCTTGTCCGAGACGAGTTGCCGGAAATATTGAAATCGCACCAGCAGTTGGCCGTCCTGAACCGTTGTTTCCAGCGTGTCCATCCCCCGCAGCGAAGGCCCGCTGACTCGAGTTCCGTCGGCCGCGAAAGTGGCGCCGTGGCAGGGGCAGGCAAACTGGTTCTTTTCCTTGTTCCAGGGGACCGTGCAACCCAAGTGAGGACAGATGGAGGTCAGAACGCGAAGCTGGCCCTGGCTGTCTTTTGTCACATAGACGGCCTTTTCCGATACCGCCTTGCGCCAGCCATCGACTTGTTCAATCTGGACGGTACGCATGACCGGCTCGGTCAGGGGAGAAAACTCGCTGAGTTCTCCCACCGGCGAGTTCTTCAGTTGAGTGGTCCGGCGCAGCAACGGGAATAGCGCAAAGCGAATGAGCGGCACGGCAAGCAGCGCACCTACGAAGAGCGAGCCAAGCCCCAGCAACACGCCGAGAAACGAGCGCCTGCTTGCATGAGACGGCCCGGATGGTGAAGCTTTAACTTTGGATTCTGACTCTGCTTCGCCCTCGAACATGCGATGCCCCAATTGCCCAGATTTTAGCTACTGCCGCCTTATCGAGCCCGCTGACGGTATCGCCTGCGTTGCAATGCTAATTATTTCTTCGCCAGGCTTCGAATGTAAGCCACCAATTTCGTTACGTCGTCCGCCTTTATCTTGGCGCCAAACGCCGGCATTTTCCCTCTGCCTTTGGTGATGACTTCGCTAAGAGCCGCGTCGCTTTGCTGCTGAACCTCGTCAGATCGCAGATCCTTCGCGTGCATTGCCTTGCCGGAAGCGGTGTCGCCGCTGCCGTCAGCCCCGTGGCACAGGGTACAGTTCGTCGCGAAAAGTCTCGCGGGATCGGACTTGGCCTGCGTTACACCCGGCACAGTCAGGCAGCTGAAGATGCCTAACGGAATGAGGCGCAGAAAACGTTTTCGCATGTCATCTCCTTAAAGTTATTCGGCTGAACACAACCGCAGGTACTATTTCATCCAGAGTTGTCGCGTGTCTGTTCAAAATTGCTCAACTTCGAGGCAAGACTTTGTGCGTGGTTCTTCCTTGGTTTGGAGGTGCTTTTTTGCCTGTTAGGTTAACCTGAAAACGGGAGATTGCTGGATGACCACACTAAAACTTCGCGGCATCGAGGCCTGCGTGTTCGACGCCTACGGCACGCTGTTTGACGTCAACAGTGCAGCGCGCTCCGCCCAGGATTCGCTGGGTGACAAGTGGCAGCCGCTCGCCGAATTGTGGCGCTTCAAACAACTGCAATACACCTGGCTGCGCGGCCTCGCCGGGCGCCACGCGGATTTCTGGCAGGTGACCGGCGACGCTCTCGACTTCGCTTTATCGACGCTGAAGCTCGATGACTCTGCCCTGCGCGCGCGGCTCATGAACCTGTACCTGAGCCTGAGCGCCTACCCGGAAGTTCCTGACACCCTAAAGCACCTGAAGGCAGCCGGGATGAAGCTCGCGATTCTCTCCAACGGGACACCCGCCATGCTGGCGGCAGCCGTGACCAACGCCGGCATCACCGAAGTGTTCGACGCGATTTTTTCCGTGGAGGAGGTGAAGGTCTACAAGCCGCACCCTTCGGTCTACGGGCTAGCCTGTGAGCGGTTTAATATCGCTGCGTCCGCCGTCTGCTTTCTGTCTTCCAATGGCTGGGATGCCTACTCCGCCAAGGCGTTTGGCTTTTACACCCTGTGGTGCAATCGCTTCGGCCAGGCGCCCGAGCGCATCCCGGAAACGCCTGACGCGCAAATCACCACGCTCGCTGAACTGCCGAACATCGTTCTCGGCTAACTCGCCAGCCGGTGCGCCCGCTTTCACCCGTGTGTATATTTAAGATGATTTGTGCTTCTGCTCGAAAACATTCCGCTCGCGCCGCTGACCACCATCAAAATCGGAGGCCCGGCGAGGTATTTCGTCGAGGCTGGGAATGCCGGGGAAGTGCAGGAGGCAGTTATATTCGCCCGCTCGCGCGATCTGCCTCTGTTCGTTCTGGGCGGCGGCAGCAACCTGGTCGTCGCCGATGCCGGCTGGCCGGGCTTAGTACTGAAAATCGCGGTTCAAGGCATCAACCAAGTCCAACGCAGCGGCCACGATGATGAAGGCAAAATTCTTTTCGATGCCGGCGCGGGCGAATCCTGGGACAAGTTCGTCTCTCACACGGTGATGGCCCGCTGCGCTGGCGTCGAGTGCCTCAGCGGAATTCCGGGCAGCGTGGGCGGCACGCCGGTGCAGAACGTCGGCGCCTACGGGCAGGAAGTCTCCGAGACCATCGCCTCAGTGCAGGTGCTCGACTTAAGAGATAATCAGGTACGCGACCTTTGCCCGGAAGCCTGCGGGTTCAGCTACCGGACTAGCATCTTCAACACCAGTGAGCGCGGACGATTCATCGTTCTCCGCGTTACCTACGCGCTCATTCCCGGAGGTAACCCGCATATCAGCTATGCCGACCTCCAACGGCATTTCGAGGGCCGCGAAACGCCTCCGAATCTCGCCGAAACACGCGAGGCTGTGCGCTATATCCGCACGCGCAAGGGCATGCTCATCACTCCGGGAGATCCGGATTGCATGAGCGCAGGCTCCTTCTTCAAGAACCCTGTGCTCTCGGAAGAACAGCACGAGAATCTGAAGCAGCGGGCCGCCGCACGAGGATTAAACGTGCCCACCTATCCCGCCCTCGAAACCCGCAAGAAAGTTTCGGCAGCCTGGCTGGTTGAGCGCTCGGGATTCTCCAAAGGATTCGGCTTTGGGCGCGTTGGCATCTCCACCAAACATGCACTAGCCATCGTCAATCGCGGCGGCGCCACAGCCGCCGATGTTCTCGCCCTGAAAGAACAGATCCAGCATCGCGTGGAAGAAATCTGGGGCGTCCAGCTGGAGTCGGAACCAGTCATGGTGGGCTTCTAGCAGCAGGTCTCAGGTCTTGAGTGTTAGGTCTTAGGCAAGACCCGAAGACCTAAGACCCACGACCTAAGGCCCGCATCCTTGCAAGCAACGTCTCCACAAACGTTCTTCCCAAGAAATACCTGAACAAACCAGACGTTCCGGCGGTCTTCATGATTGAGGGCAAGCGATTGGTGGCGGGAGAGGCAGTCCTGAGCGACGCCGTGACGGTACCGCGCAGTCAAGACCGAAGTCAGGATCGTAGTCAGGACCGCACTCCGGACCGCAGTGCGGAAGACGCGCTCGAAGACCTCGTCCGCCAGCACTCGCGGCTCGTCTACCGCATTGCTTACGCCGCGCTCAGGAGCCATCACGATGCCGAGGACGCAACCCAGGAAACGTTTCTCCGGGTGCTGCGCTACAGCCGCAAGCTGGCCACGGTAGAAGACCCTAAGACCTGGCTGGCGCGCATCGCCTGGCGCGTGGCGGTCGACCGGAGCAAGCA
>PLKR01000501.1:0-5883 GCA_003140655.1 Acidobacteriaceae bacterium
ATCGGTACCGGCTGGTCGTAGGGCTGGATCACTACGCTCACGGAGCGCCGGTCCTTGAAATCAGCCAGGGCCACCGGGAAGCTCACGATCACTGTTCGCGTGATTTGCTGGCCGGGTTGCAGCTTGTCCTCGGGGGCGAGAGGCGGCTGCGTGTCCGCCTTCAGCGCGGGAAAAGCCTGATAGTAGCGATCAAAATCGACAGCGGAGACCGCGTCGCTGCTTAATTCTCCAGTGGACGTCACGACCTTGCCTTGAATGCCGTGTACCCAGAGTGATTTCTGACCCGAATTGTGCAGGGTGAAGGTGAGGGCGACCAGAACCGCATTTTGGCCCGGAAGATCGACTGCAGTCACATTATCAAGCGATCCGGCGCCTTGCGGTTTGGCGCGCTGGATAAAGGAATAGATACCGACAATGATGAGGATCACCGCCGTAGTCAGCAGCAGAACTTTGACCGGAGGCAGATTGCGCTTTGCGGTGCCGAATTCGTCGGCGATGTGGATGGTGGGCCCACGTTGTGTGCCTGGAGGCGTCGTAGCTGCGGGCGCACTCGGAGTTGCTGGAGGGGCAGAAGCAGAGTTGCGTGTCTGATCGGTCATGGATTCTTCGCCGACTGTCGATTCTACTCCCCGTTGCTGAAGCCCGAAAGTCGCCCTCAATTCCATCCATGCTTCATCGCCTTGGCAAATCTTTCTACAGGCAAAGTATTCAGGACGTCGTCTTTGGTCAGCCAGGCCCGCCGCGCCTGCAGAATGCCGTAGCGGATTTTGTCCAGATGCGAGGTGTGGTGAGAATCGGTGTTTATCACGATCTTTACGCCGCGCTGTTTGGCCTGGCGCAGGTGTATGTCGTTGAGGTCGAGCCGGTCGGGGTAGGAGTTCAGTTCCATGGCGACTTTGTATTTTGCCGCCGCGGCCAGGACTGCGTCCATGTCGAAGTGGTAGGCGTCACGGCGGAGCTGCAGACGGCCCGTGGGATGGCCGATGATGGAAGTGTTCGGATTCTCAACTGCTTTGAGCAGACGCTCGGTCATTTTTGCCGGCTCCTGATTGAAAACGGAATGCACGCTGGCGATCACCACACCCATCTGGGCGAGAACATCGTCGGAAAGATCGAGGTCGCCATCGGCAAGGATGTCAACTTCGATTCCGGCGAAGATCGTAATGCCGTCGATCTTCTCATTCGCCTCGCGAATCCGCTGAATGTGGGCCACGGCTCGCTTGTCATCGAGGCCGTTGGCAAAGGCAAGATTTTTGGAGTGATCCGTGATGGCCATGTATTTGTAGCCGTGCGCCTTCGCAGCTTCGGCCATTTCCTCGATGGTGTTCTTGCCGTCGGTTTCGACGGTATGCATGTGCACATCGCCCTGAAGGTCGTCCAAAGTGATCAGAACGGGCAGCGCGTGCTTCTCGGCAGCATCGATCTCGCCCAGATTTTCGCGCAGCTCGGAAGGAATGTAGTCGAGCTTAAGCTTGGCGTAAATCTCCTCTTCGGTTTTGCCGGCGACAGGCTTTTCTGTTTTCAGATCCGCGAGGCTGTACTCGTTGAGGGTATAGCCCATCCTGAGGGCGCGCTGGCGCAGGGCAACGTTGTGTGCCTTTGACCCGGTGAAATACTGCATGGCCGCGCCGAACGACTCCGGAGGAAGCAGGCGAACGTCCACTTGCATGCCGCTGCGCAAGCGGAAGCTGATCTTGTTATCGCCCCGCGCGATAACGTCCATCAGCGGAGGATATTTCGCGACGTATTGCACTGCGTTCGCGCGGTCGGTTTCGCTGCAGCAGGCTGTTCCCGTCACCAGAATGTCGAGATCGCCNNGCGTCGATGAGGAATCGTCCCGAGATGCGGCGGTAGTCTTCAATCGCCTTCAGCAGCTTTTGCTCGTGCTTCTCGCCCATGCGTGGCAGTTCGCGGATCTTGCCTTCGCGGGCCAGCTTTTCCACGCCATCCACGTCCGAGACCTGATAGGCGCTCCAGATCAAGGCAATCGTCTTCGGTCCCAGCCCCTGGATTTTCAGCAACTGGAGCATCGAGGGGTGATATTTCTTGAGCAGTTCGGCTTGCACGCTGAGGCTGCCGTTCTTGAATAATTCTTGCAGATTGATGAGCATTCCCTTGCCGATGCCGGGAATGGNNTAGGAGCGGATGCGGAAGGAATCCTGGGCATCGATTTCGAGCAGGTCGGCGGTTTCGTAAAGAATGTTGGCGATGGCCTTGTTATCCACGGAATAAAGATTAAACAAGATTGGGTCGCAGGGCCAGTGGTAGGGAGCAGAAAGAAGAGGTTACTGGGAAACAAATTCTCACATCCCCGCGAAGTCCTCCGGACGGACGTGCGGCGCCGGAGTCTCGATGAGGCGCCACTTCAAGCGCTCTTCGTAACGTTTGCCGCCTGTGGTCCCTTTTGGCCGTCGGTGATTTCGAACTCCACGGTATCGCCTTCCTGCAGGCTTTTGTAGCCCTCGGAAGTGATCGCGCTGTAATGTACAAAAACGTCGGGGCCGTCCGCGCGTCCGATGAATCCATAGCCCTTCGCGTTATTGAACCACTTTACGGTGCCTTTCAGACGTTCCACGTGAACCCCCTCTTCCGCACGTCTTTCAGGGGGGGCCAAAGACGTGCCCGCATAGGATGCATTTTGGAGCGATTAGGATGGAAGTGTCAAGACGAAACGGTTGCGAAAGAGTGTCGTGTGGGGACAGCCGCCTCGGCTGTCCGCTGAGCGTAGCGAGGCGCGCTTACCCCCAGCTTCCAGACGAATCCTACTTTCCCCGAATTTGGTGATCAAGCCAGAGCACCGAAGAGATGGTTTTGGCGTCGCGAATCGTGCCGTTCAATACCATGCGGAGCGCTGCAGAGAGCGGCAACATGCGCTTGTGAATCACCTCGTCGGCCTCGGGCTGCGCGGGCCCGGCGCGGAGGCCGGTGGCCAGATACACCGACATGGTTTCGGCAACGAATCCGGGGCTGGCATAGAAGTTGAGAATGCGCCGCCAATGAGTGGCGGTGTATCCAGTCTCCTCAAGGAGTTCGCGCTGGGCCGCGTGGAGCGCCTTCTCGCCGGGATCGATGCGCCCGGCAGGGAGTTCCCACAGAAAATCGCTTGCTGCGTGGCGATATTGGCGCTCCAGCAGGACACGCGGTGCCGAACGCGATTCATCGACGGCTAAGACTACCACCGAGCCGGTGTGATGAATGATATCGCGGCGGGCGTGGACGCCTCCGGGCTCCTGCACCTCGTCAGTGGTCACCCAAAAGACCGGTCCGCGATACACCGTGCGCGAAGAAATCAACCGGGCTTTGGGGTGTGAACTAGCGCCGGGTTTAGCGGGCTTCGACTTGGAGCGAGGAGACTTGGGCATGAGAACAATATAGAACACCGGCTGGAGCGAGAGGTCTTACTTCTACATTCTGACTTTTGACTTTTGACTTCAAGTTAATGCAGAAGTAAGAAGTCAGAACGCAGAAGTAAGACCCTCGTCGAAGAGCTTACGGCCTTCGAAAGGAAAACTGGCGTGGGAGCTCCGGAACTTACAGGCCGATTCTGCTATGCTGCCGGGCATGTCTGCGAAGCTGTCAGCCAAGCCGCGTATAGCCATTGTCGGTGCCGGGAATCTGGCCAGTGCGCTGGCCGTATCGTTGCACGGAGCGGGATACAGGATCGACCAGATCATCGTACGCGAGTCGGGAGAGTCTATGCGGCGAGCCCGACGGCTGGCCAGCGAGGTCGCGGCGTCCGCAGTGGCGGCGGTGGGGGCACAGATTCAGGCCGAAATCGTTTGGTTTTGCGTGCCCGATGCAGCCATAGCCGGCGCGGCGGAATCCCTGGCGAAAGCCGCAAATTGGAGGGGCAAAGTGGCACTGCATTCCAGCGGTGCCCTGGCCAGCGACGAACTCGCTGTGCTGCAGCGCCGAGGAGCTGCGGTTGCGTCAGTGCATCCGCTCATGACGTTTGTGCGCAGTTCACGCCCGTCGCTTGTGGAAGTACCATTCGCGCTCGAAGGAAGTCTCAAAGCAGTGCGAGCTGCGCGTGCCATCGTTCTGGATTTGCGCGGGCAGCCGTTCACCATCCGGAAGCAGCACAAAGAGGCTTACCACGCCTGGGGAATGTTCGCCTCGCCGCTGCTGACTGCCCTGCTGGCCGCAAGCGAGCACGCGGCTGGTGCCGCCGGAGTTAGCCGCAAAGCAGCAAGAGAAAGAATGCTGCCGATTCTCAGGCAAACTCTGGCTAACTATGCCCGGCTGGGCGCTCCGGGGGCATTCAGCGGCCCCATCGCCCGCGGAGACGTAGCCACGGTAGAGAAGCATCTCAGCGTATTGCGGGGAGTTCCGGGAGCCAGAGAAGTCTACGTTGCCCTGGCGCGCGCTGCGCTGCGCGACCTGCCGAAGAAGAATCGAGCCGGTTTGGAGAAGATTCTTAAACGTTAACCTGTTCTCGGCTCTCGACGATCAATTGCTTCCACAGCCCGCAATTGCTTCCGCGTTACTTGTCGCATCATCAGCCCGAGGAGCGCGCACACGCCGAAAGGCATCGAGCCGGCGGTGCGGATGGGGAGCGTAAGCACAGCCGCTACAAATAGTTGAGGAGAAAGAATCGGCCGCATTGCGATCACAACCGGGGCAAGAATCCACTGCCAGAACAGAGCCAATGCGGTCACGCCCAGCACCACGCGAAAGACATGACTCGAGGCTGCGAAGTCGCGACATGACAGAGCAATCAAAATGATTGCAGGCAAGAGCAAGACGTGGTCATACACCGCGTGTCCCGGCAGCAGAGTGATCGCCGTAACGGCTAACAGAAGGCTGATGGTCAATGCGAACTCGGTAGAGGTGGGAGATGCGTGGCGCATGCGCCAGGCTAGAGCGAGCGCAGTTACCAGAAGTGCGGCAATCAGAAGTGGACCGAGGCGCGAACCCATCTGATTCCCGAGCAAATAACACACGAGCGGCGGCGTCGAGTACTGCCGGTAGCCGAACACGACGTGCAGCCACTCCCCAATCCAGTGCGGCCATACCAGCAGGGAAGAAACACCGAGCAGGGCTGTCACGATAAGAAAACCGCCCACGAATCGCCGGCGGACGCGCCATTCACAGAAACCCCACAAGAGGAGATAAGCGGCGAGCAAGGCCGTCATCTGCGGCTTGATAAGAGTCAACGCCAACAGGCCCCCCGAGAGAAAAAGTCTTCCATCGACGAGCGCGGCGAGCGCGGCGGCGAGAAGAAATCCTACAAGCAGCCCCACTTGTTCTGCGAACAGGCCTTCGAGCACGACATAACTGGACAGAGTGAGAACCATCAGCGAGACCAGCATGACGCGACTAGCGTGCAGACGGAACGTCCGAAGCCAGAGGACGATGCTAAGCGCCGTCGCTACGGGGAGAATCACCGCCAGCCCAATACGGACCACGGGAAAGGGAAGAAAAGCGAGCGGCCAGAACAGCAGGTCAGCGAACGCTGGATAGGCGAAGGCGCGGTAATCCTGAGAAGCGGCGGGGTGGCCGGCATCCAGAGCGCGCCCGAAGAGGCCAATCTGGATTTGCCGCGTCATCTCCGGACTGTACGGGTCGCGATGATGGAGCAGGCCCTGTCGCGATGTCAACCAGATGGGGTAGAAATCAGCGCCAAAGGAGTATCCGTTGCCGAAGCCTTGAACGGCGCGAACTTCTATCGCTCTCGGCACGAAGAGGAACAGATGGTAATAGACCATGCCTGCGGCGCAGAGAACAGACAGCAGGAGGATGACGCCTTGTCGCCAGGGAGTCGTAACCAGCATTGGTCTACCGCGACGAGAACAAGTGGCCGAGTTTTTCTTTCTTGGTCTTCAGGTACTCTTCCGCGTGCGGGCTGGGCTTGACTTCGCATGGCACACGCTCCACCACTTC
>PLKR01000501.1:5987-6857 GCA_003140655.1 Acidobacteriaceae bacterium
GAGAGCGCCATCTCGAGCTGTTGCCGGCAGTCACAACGCAGAGAATGAAAAACGTCGCCGGTCAGACATTGGGAGTGAACCCGCACCAGCGGAGGAGCGGACGTCACATCGCCCATCACGAGGGCGACAGCTTCCTCCACAACGCGGTCTCCATCCGGGCCGGGCTCGGCGCGGAAACCGTAGATCCGGAACGTGCCCCAGCGGGTGGGGAAATCTGCGGACGCGACTGGTTGCACTGCGTTAGCGCTCACACATTGATTATAGCGGCTGCGGAATGAAGATGAGCCGAGGGCGATCCAGAGTTTGCCTAACCACGCGCCTTGAACGGAAAAATGGCATCTTGCTTCGAAGCAATGGGGGCTCCGTTGCGAGTGGCCGGTTGAAAGCGCCAGTTCTCCAGCGCCGCCAGGCACTGGTTGTCGATCATGGGGCCCAGGCTCTGCAGCACCGTTTTGCGGACGATTTCTCCTCTTTCATCGATCATGATTTCGATGACCACTTTGCCCTCGGACTCCGGCCGTTGCCACGGGTAGACGACTGGATCGGATGTAGCGATGGGCAGAGCNNCGCCGTAACCCAGCTTTGAGAGCGTTGCGGTCTTTGAATCGTCCTCAGCCCCGGATGGAGTCAGCGGTACCGATGGCAGAGGCAGCTTGGCCTGCGTAGAAGTTGGTTTCCAAGTCAGTTTCTCATGCCCCAGCCGCTGGTGACGATAGACCTCGGTTGCACTGTCGGATGAACTGGTAGTGCTGTCGTCCGGCGATTGCGTAGGGAAGTAAAGGTGCGCGATTACTTTGCCATTGCGTCCCAGCGCAATTGAACTCGGCATCAGCAATTGCGGTTCCGGAGTATGCAACAGCCAGGCGAATA
>PLKR01000622.1:0-266 GCA_003140655.1 Acidobacteriaceae bacterium
CGCGTTCTTCCATGAAATCGTCGTTGGCCGCTAGTCTTTAGTCGTTGGCCGGTGCTGCTTCTTTCGGCATCAGCGGGCGGTCCGGTCCAACTCTCGAAACTCGATTATTGCATGTTCGCCGCGGTCCAAGCTATGGCAACATGAATGTTGGGTAAGCAGGAAAATGCCTCGCAGGAAAAAGGTGAAGCGGTTTCGCGCGGTGCAGGCCGTCAAGGAATTGGCGCGGGAGCGCTTGGGCGCGCCTCCTGGCGAGAAGGTAATTCCAC
>PLKR01000622.1:272-5477 GCA_003140655.1 Acidobacteriaceae bacterium
TTTGCAAGACGATCGTGCAGGTGCCGCCGGTGCAACCGCCAGTCCAACCTCCGAATACTGAGGTGCCAACCGGCGTGGCGGTCAGGGTAACTGGCGTGCCCGTCGGAAAGCTGGCAACGCACGAGATATCCGTGTTGGCGCAACTTAGACCTGCAGGCGTGCTGGTCACGATTCCCGTACCGGCACCGGCAAAGCTAACCGCTATGGTCGGCTCACCGCCCCCCCCGCCGCCCGTGGTGCCGGTAAAGCAGACCACGTTGGCACTCATATACCCAGTCACGATTGCGCCGGATGCGGACAAGCCGCTGGTATCGGCGTTCGTCTGTACCGTTGCCGAAATCAGAGTGCCTCCGCAAGGGCCGCCAGTCACGGTGATCAGGCCGGTGGAGTTCACCGTCACCATGGCTGGCGTGTTCGAGGCCCACGTGACCTGGTCGGTAATATCCTTGGTCACGGGCGGGTGGACGTAGGTACCCAGCGCTCTCAGTTGCACCGTGGCACCGGCGTCGTCGATGACGGGAGTGTCGGCAGCCCCGAAAGTTTCAACTCCGGGCTGGATGGCGATGGATACCAACTGCTGTCCCTCCCCGCAACTGGAAACACTGAGCAGCACGATCGCGGCGATGATAAGGACAGTAATGCTAAACCACTTCCGGCTCATCAACGGCTCCTGGGATCAAGCAACCCGGCTGAATACTCACACAGCGGGGGAAATGTAAATCTAGTCAAAGGTGGGGCAAAAAGCAACCCTTAAGAGCGAGGTCGAAACGCACCTCATCCCCTCACCGCCTCGGCGACCACTTCTGCAAACTTGCGGATGTCGTCTTCAGTGGTATCGAAGGAGCACATCCAGCGTACGATCGATTCTTCCTCAATCCACACATAAAAAAAATAATCCTTCTTGATCTTTTCGATGGAGTGGCGCGGGATCTGGGCAAAGACGCCATTGGCCTCAACGTTCCATACAACCTTGACTCCCGGGATGCGGCTGATTTCCTTTTCCAGCACGCGAGCCATACGGTTGGCGTGTTCAGCGCCACGCCGCCAAAGATCCTTGGTGAGCAGGGCCTCGAATTGCGCGGCGATGAAGCGCATCTTCGACGCCAGTTGCATGCTCTGTTTGCGCAGATAGAGGAAGTCGTGGCTCAGTTCGGGCTGAAAAAATACTACGGCTTCGCCGCCCAGGATTCCATTCTTCGTGCCCCCGAAAGAGAGGACGTCGACGCCTAAATCGCGGGTAGCCTGGCGGAGGGTTTGGCCGAGCGAGACCGCGGCGTTGGCGATGCGTGCGCCGTCCAAGTGCAGAAACATTCCCCTATCGTGAGCGAATCGGGCAAGCGCCTGAATCTCTTCCGACTGGTAGACCGTGCCCATCTCGGTGCACTGCGTAATCGAGATTACGCGGGGCTGCGAGTGGTGTTCGTCGCCGATGCCGTGGTAGGCGTGGCGGACGGAGGCCAGCGTAATTTTTCCGTCCTGATGCGGCAGTGGAATCAGCTTGCAACCGGTGTGCTTCTCGGGCGCGCCGCATTCGTCGGTATAGATGTGGGCATAGTCGCTGCACAGGACTGACTGAAAAGACCGGGTGAGGGCTTGCAGACTCAGAACGTTCGCACCCGTCCCGTTAAAGGTGAAAAAGACCGCGATGTCCGGTCCAAAATGCTCCTCGAACTTCTTGATTGCCGAACGGGTGTAAGCATCGTCGCCGTAAGCAACCTCGTGTCCCGGGTTGGCGCGGGCAATAGCTTCCAGAATCTCAGGATGCACGCCCGCGTTGTTGTCGCTGGCAAGGCCGCGGGTAGGCCGGGGGGAAGTCTTCTCCATAGCGCAACAATGTAGCAGAGTCATTAGGATGTCAGAGGATTTGAAAGAGGAGTGGACGGACATTCAACCCGCAAGCGCGCTTCAATCCAGCGGTCTTTGCCCATTTCTTCACCGGCAGCCGGCGATTATTTTGCGTCCGGATGAGCCTCAGAGGAATCTTGTAACGGACGCACCTAAACTGTTGGGCTGTGCGGTCGTCTAAATTGCTGGAGGGTTCAGCGGCAAATTCATGTTCAAAAGCAGCCATAGATATTCGATCCAAAGCCTTCTATTAACAGCCCTTATAGCCACCGGAGCGACGCTGGCGTGTTCTGGCCACGCCGAGCAGAATGCTCACGCGAATGGCCCGGCTGGAATGCCGGTGAAGGTGCAAGAGGCGCGAGCCACCGCGGTGAACGACGCCACTGAGTATGTGGCCACGCTGAAGTCGCGCGATTCGGCCGTTATCATGCCGCAGGTGGAGGGTCAGGTTACCAAGATCTTCGTGCACTCTGGCGACGCGGTGGGCGCCGGGGCGCCGCTGATGGAAATTGATCCGCTCAAGCAGCAAGCCACGGTGAAGAGCCAGGAAAGCTCGCGAGCCGCGCAACAGGCGAACCTGAGTTTGGCTAAGCAGCAGTATGAGCGCGCCCAGGGACTCTTTTCGGCGGGCGTTGTCAGTAAGCAGGATCTCGACCAGGCGAAGTCCACAATGGACGCAGCTCAAGCCCAGATGGACTCTCTCGATGCTCAAGTGCGCGAACAGGAAGTGCAGCTGCATTACTACCGGGTTGTCGCGCCCTGGGGCGGAATTGTCGGGGACATTCCGGTGCGCGTCGGCGACCGGGTCGCGGTCACCACGCAGCTCACGACCGTGGACAAGCCCGGCAGTCTCGAAATCTATGTGTATGTGCCCATTGAACACTCCTCGCAGCTCAAGATGAACCTGCCAGTGCAAGTGTTGGGTAGCGACGGTAAGGTGCTGGCCGAAAGCCGCGTCTCCTTCATCTCACCGCAGGTGGATAACACAACGCAGACTGTGCTGGTAAAAGCCCCCATCGCCAACCGCAACGACGCGCTGCGGCAATCGCAATTCATCCGCGCGCGCATTGTGTGGGGAACACACCAGAACCCGCAGGTTCCGATCCTTGCCGTATCGCGCCTCGGGGGACAGTACTTCGCCTTCGTGGCTGAGCCCCAGAATGGCGGTTCGTACGTAGCGCGGCAGAAGCCGCTGAAGATCGGGCAGACGGTGGGAAACGATTACGAAGTCCAGGAGGGCCTCAAGCCCGGCGACAAAGTGATCGTTTCCGGAACGCAGTTCCTGCTGGACGGGGCGCCGGTGATTCCGCAAAGTTAGGCTTCACGGTTCAAACTCAGCGCGATAGCAGTTGGCAATTAGCACTTGGCCGCCTGAGTGTTGTGGTGAGGACCTGCAAGATTGACGCTGGGCCAAATGCTAATTGCTAACGGCTAGTTGCTCCGACGAGAAACAGCAGAACGAAAATCTCATGTTCGTTGAGTTCTTTATCCGCCGTCCGGTGTTTGCGACAGTCTGCGCCCTGCTGATTGTTCTGGCAGGCGCGGCCGTGATTCCCACGCTGCCCATTTCACAGTTTCCCAACCTCGCGCCGCCGCAAGTCGGTGTAACCAGTTTCTACACCGGAGCCAGCGCGCAGACGGTGGAGAGCGCGGTCACCATTCCCCTGGAGCAGCAGATCAATGGCGCCGAGGGGATGAAGTACATCAGCTCCACCAGCGGAAACAACGGATCCAGCACCATCACCGCCACGTTCGATCTGAACCGCGATCCGGATCTGGCCACAGTCGACATCCAGAACCGCGTCAACACGGCGCAAGGGCGTCTGCCCGCGGCCGTAAAAAACGTTGGCATCACTACGGCAAAGACATCGCAGAACTTCGTCTTCGGCGCGGCCGTTCTGGCGGACAATAATAAATACTCCACGCTGTTCGTCAGCAACTACCTTGACGTCTACGTCAAAGACTCGCTCAAGCGCATTCCGGGTGTTGCCGACGTGATCATTTTCGGCGAGCGCAAGTATTCCATGCGGCTCTGGCTCGACCCTGGGCGCTTGGCCGGCCGCGGGCTAACCGCGCCGGATGTAGTTAACGCGCTCTCGGAGCAGAACGTGGAAATTGCGGCCGGGGAGGTTGGCCAGCAACCCGCCCCTGAGGGGCAGACGTACCAGATCAGCGTGCGCGCCGTCGGGCGCCTGAGCGAACCCAGCCAGTTCGAGAACATCATTCTCAAAACCAACGCCGACGGAACCTTGGTTCGCCTCAAGGATGTGGGCCGTGCCGAGCTGGGCGCGGAAGACTACGGCACGGACCTGCAATTCAATGGTCAGGATGCAATCGGCCTCGCGGTCACGCAGCTTTCCACCGCGAACGCACTCGACGTCCACCGGCGAGCGCTCGCGGAACTCGATCGGCTTTCGAAAAAGTTTCCTCCGGGCATGCGTTACCAGGTGGCTTTCGATGTCACGGACGCAGTCAGCGAATCCATCCGCGATGTGGTCTTCACCGTAGGTTCGGCGATTCTGCTGGTCATCCTCGTGATCTTTATCTTTCTCGGCGACTGGAGGACGACGATGATTCACTTTATCGCCACTCCGGTTTCGCTCATTGGCACCTTCATCTTTGTGAGGTTGCTGGGTTTCTCCATCAACACGCTGACGTTGTTCGGCATCACGCTTGCCACCGGCCTGGTCGTCGACGACGCTATCGTCGTGATTGAAAACATTGAGCGCCATATCGCTGAGGGCGAGCACGATTCCCATAAAGCGGCGGCCGCCGCCACTGCTGAGATCACCAGCGCCGTCGTCGCCACCTCGTTGGTCCTGGTTGCCGTTTTTGTGCCCGTTGCATTCTTTCCCGGGACCACCGGTATCCTGTTTCGCCAGTTTGCGCTGACTATCGCATTTTCCATTGCCATTTCCGCCTTTAACGCGCTCACCCTGGCTCCCGTGCTGGCGGCAATTTTCCTGCGCGACTCCCACCGCCAAAAATGGTGGTGGCTGCAGAAGTTTGACGACGGCGTCGTTGTCCTCACCCGTGGGTACCGTAGCCTGCTGGGTTTCCTGCTGAAATACAAGCTGGCGATGATGGTGTTGTTTTTCGCCGGTCTGGGATTCACCTATTTTGTCTTCAAACACGTGCCCACGGGCTTCGTGCCTGACGAAGACCAGGGATATTTCATCATCGTCATGCAGGCGCCTTCCGGGGCTTCGCTCGAATACACGAAGGGGATCGGGAACCAGGTTGCGCACATGCTGAGCGATGTCTCGGAAGCGGAAGGAACGTTTTCGATCGCCGGGTTCGGCTTTTCCGGCAGCACGTCGAACCAGGGACTCATCTTCGTTCCGCTGAAGCCGTTTTCCC
>PLKR01000499.1 GCA_003140655.1 Acidobacteriaceae bacterium
TTCTGCACGCCGTCGAGGCCTTCGAGGATCGGCGTCGTCAGCACTACCTGCGATTCTTGCCCGTAAGCGCGCTGCAGTTCGCGCCCGACAAGAAGATTGAATCTCTGGTCGGTACCGCCGAGTTCCACATCCGCTTCGAGCGCGACCGAGTCGTATCCTTGCACCAGCGGGTAGAGCAACTCATGCAGGGAAATGGGTTTCTCGTCCTTGAATCGTTTGTGGAAGTCCTCGCGCTCCAGTAGTTGCGAGACGGTATACTTCGCCATCAAGCGAACGAAATCGTCGGCGGTGAATTGGCCCATCCAGCGCCGGTTGAAGTCGATCACAGTTTTCTGCAGATCGAGAATCTTGAACACCTGCGCTTTGTAAGTCTCAGCGTTCTCCTCAATCTGCTCGCGGGTAAGCGGGGGCCGCGTGGCCGAGCGTCCCGTCGGGTCGCCGATCATCCCAGTGAAGTCGCCGATCAGAAAGATTGCGGTGTGGCCGAGATCCTGAAAGTGCTTAAGCTTGCGCAGAACCACGGTGTGCCCCAGGTGCAAATCGGGCGCCGTCGGGTCCATGCCAAGCTTCACCCGCAGCGGCTTGCCCGTGGCGCGCGACTTTTCGAGCTTGGCACGCAGGTCGGACTCGCGGATGATTTCCGCCGAACCCTTCTTGAGATACGTCAGTTGTTCGTCGACAGGTGCGAAGGTTGACATGGGAAAGGACATTATAAGGAATGCAGCAGGCAGAAGTCAGAATGCAGAAGTTAGAATTGCCCTGGAAGTGATTGAGGCTTGTGACGGCGACGAATATTCAGATCCGAAAGGCGACCGCGGCGGATGTGCCCCGCTTGCGCGAAGTAATTGAGGCCTCGGTCCGAGGCCTACAGGCCGGGGACTATTCGCCCGCACAGATTGAAGGCGCGCTGAAGTCTGTCTACGGCGTGGACACCCAACTCATCGCCGATGGAACGTACTTGGTGGCGGAGGTCTCGGAATCGCAAAAGCAAGAATCCCAGAAACCCGAAATCGTCGCCTGCGGCGGATGGAGCAAGCGCAAGACACTGTACGGTGGCGATCAATACGCGGCGCGCGAAGACTCGCTGCTCGATCCTGCTCGCGATGCGGCAAAGATTCGGGCATTCTTCGTGCATCCGGACTGGGCGAGGCGCGGCATCGGAGGCCTGATTCTGGAAACTTGCGAAGAGGCTGCCAAGGCCGCAGGGTTTACGCGGTTGGAGATGGGCGCAACCTTGAGCGGCGTGGCCTTCTACAAGGCAAAGGGTTATACCGCGTTGGAAAACCTGGAAGCCCCACTTGGCAACGAAGAAGTTTTGCCCATCGTAAGAATGGCAAAGGAATTCAAGTGAGAAGTCAGAGTGCAGAGGTCAGAATGCAGAAGTTAAGCCGGCGCTGATCAGGCCGTCCTAGGATGCGATGCCCTTCGCGGTGCAGAGTGATGTCACGAAAATTGATGTGAGCTCATTGGCTTCCTTTAGGAGGTCGTCCAACTTTTCGTGCCTTACGATCCCGCCCTCAAGGAGCAACTCGATCCAGAAGACGGTCTCGTCCGCTTCTTCCAGAACTATGCCGAGCTTGGCGATGAATTCGGCCTTCGACCGCGCCCGGCAGGCAGCCCGATAGTTTGCTCCGACGGAGGTGCCCGAACGAAGAACTTGCCTCCCCAGAATTCGGGCTTCTTCTCGGGCAGGCAGACCCCGATACAAGCGCAAAATACGAAGCGCAAACTGCTTCGTTCGCGCCTTCAGATCCTGACTGTTCCCCACGAGAGCTATTTTTGTCTTCTACTGCATCGGAAGTCTGTGACGGATGTCACAGTGATCCTCAGTCTCTTACTTCTNNGCGGCCAACAATTTCGAAGTCGCCACCCAGCACGGCATTGATCGCTTCCGTGTAAGCGACATGCTCTTGCTCCAGTATGCGAGCGGCCAGCGTGTGCTCGTCGTCGGTGCCGAGCACGGAGACAGTCTTCTGCACAATGATCGCACCGTGATCGAGTTCTTCGTCAACGAAATGCACGGTGCAGCCTGAGACTTTCACTCCGTAGGCGAAAGCTTGCTCTTGCGCCTCAAGCCCAGGAAATGCGGGCAGCAGCGACGGATGGATGTTGAGAATGCGCCGCGGGAACTGCTGCACGAACCACGGCGAGAGCAGTCGCATGTATCCGGCGAGGCAGACCAGATCGACATTGTGNNTTCAAGCCGCGCCGGCGCGCCGTGGCGATGCCGGATGCGTCCGCTTTGTTAGAGATCACAACGGCGATGCGCGCGTCCGCGATGCGGCCCGCCTCAATGCTGTCGGCGATGGCGGCAAAGTTCGAGCCGCGTCCGGAAAGAAGGATGCCCAGGGATTTCATGGAAGCTCAAATGATAATTCACCACGGAGGCACTGAGACACGGAGGGAAATATGGAGATTCTGAATTCAAGGAACTCGGTGAGCGCAACTGCTGTCGAACTAAGCGTGACAAACTCCCAAAAAGGCTTCTCCGTGTCTCAGTGACTCCGTGGTAGGTTTGTCTTTCAGTTGTAGATCACTTTCCGCTCACCCTTGACGATCCGCCCGACGGTGTAAGCCTTCTCTCCCACACGTTCGAGCACGGTCTGGGCTTTCTTGAATTTCGCCAGGGGAACGACCAGCAGCATGCCCAGGCCCATGTTGAAAGTGCGCAGCATCTCATCTTGCGGAACATTGCCCAACTGCCGCAGGTGCTCAAACAAAGGCGGCACCGGCCAGGAACCGAGATCGATTGCGGCTCCGGTCCCGCGGGGCAGCACCCGCGGAAGGTTTTCGGTGATGCCGCCCCCGGTTATGTGCGACAGGGCAGAGACGCATTGGGCGGCGATTAGCTTTTTCAACGCCGGCCAGTAGCTCTTGTGCGTCCGCATCAGTTCATTGCCCACCTTATTCTTGATCTCGTTCACGTAGTCCTCTGCCGAGTAGCCGGCCACTTCGAAAAGCAGCTTGCGAGCCAGGGAATATCCATTCGTGTGCAAGCCGTTGGAAGGCAGGCCGAGAATGACGTCACCGATCTGTACATCCTTGCCAGTAATTATCCGGTCGCGTTCCACCACGCCCACGATAAACCCCGCCAGATCGTACTCGCCATCGGGATAGAAGCCGGGCATCTCGGCCGTCTCCCCGCCGATCAAGGCGCAGCCGTTATGCTTGCAGGCATCCGCGATGCCCTCCACCACTTTCTCGGCGATCGAGGACTCCAGCTTTCCCGTAGCCAGATAGTCCATAAAGAACAGCGGTGCGGCGCCCTGCACCGCGATGTCGTTAACGCAGTGGTTCACCAGGTCAGCTCCCACGGTGGAATGCAGGCCCATCGCGAAGGCAATCTTGAGCTTCGTTCCTACGCCATCCACGCTGGAGACAAGCACCGGGTCCAGGTACTTGGTCTTGTCCACCGCGAAGAGGCCGCCAAACCCGCCAATTTCGCTGAGNNGCGCGGTCGATATCCACACCGGCGTCGGCGTAGGTGATGGGCGCGCCAGCGGACGTGGAGTTCTTGGGCACGGGTGTTTCTTTCTCTTTCTCAGTGCTTCAGTACGGGGAAACGCTCGGGTTCCTAGCGAAGCAGCAGCTTCTAAGGCCGCTCATTGTAACACGTTCAAAGGGGATGCTGGACCAGCGGGATCGCGTGTTCAAGAAGATGAAAACATCGGTTACACTCCGCCGCGCTCCGCAGACGCGCACGCCCGCTCGTCACAAACCGGATGCTTCCTAGTGAGCGATGAAGTCCGAAAAGAAATAAGCGAGGAGAGCGAAAAGAGCCAGCCCAGAGATGCCGTAGGCGGTTAGAACCCAGGCGCCGCGGCCTTCACGCTGCCGGCTGGAAACCGACTGCTGGGTAATCGACTGCTGGGAAACCGAAGAAGAGACGTCAGGGGCCCGATCTTCCATGCCAGAAATCCTCCGAACGGAAAGATCGTGGCGCAAGTACATTATGCGTCACGCCTGCCCAGCGTCGCGGCCAGGCAATTCCATCTAAGGCCAGATTTTACTATGGTTTGTGACCGGCGAACCAACAAATTCCCGCCTTGGGATAAAAGCGTCACAGGCCTTACTATTACCTTATGCGTAGTTTTTTGCTCCAGTTCCTGATGGCCTGCACCTTGGCCGCTCCCTTCACTGCCCTGGCACAATCGGGCGAAAAAAACACTCCACCCGCCGCCCCCACAAAGCCTGCGGATGCCGCCGCCTCCAAGCCGGAAGAACCCAAGCACGACTACTCCCAGGAGGCATTTGTCGTCGAGCAGTTCCGTTCGGTCTACCGCTTTGAAAGCGACGGCACGGGCCGCAAAGAGACCGTCGCTCGCATCCGGGTGCAGAGCGAGGCCGGAGTCCAGCAGTGGGGACAGCTTCAGTTCGGCTACAACTCCGCCAACGAGCGCGTTGAGATTGCCTACGTTCGCGTGGTCAAGGCCGACGGCAGCGTGGTGAAGGCGGGCGANNGATGCCGTCCAGGATCTGACCGCGCCCGTGGAACGCGAAGCTCCGGTCTACACCGACTACCGTCAGAAACACATCACCGTGCCCGGCCTGCGCCCCGGCGAAGTGCTCGAATATGACATGGTCACGGTGATTCACACGCCGTTGGCTGCGGGGCAGTTCTGGGCGGACTACGACTTCGACAAGAACAACATCATGCTCAATGAGAAACTCGATATCGACGTTCCCTCCGACCGCCCGCTCAAGTTGAAGAACAAGCCGGGCATGGATCCGAAGATCTCGGAAGAGAGCGGCCGGCGCGTCTATCACTGGACCAGTTCTCACCTGGAGCGCGAAGACGACCAAAAGGACAAAGATGATAAAGATAAAGACAAGGACAAAGACAAAAAGAGAAAAAGGAAGAAGCCGGATGAGGAACG
>PLKR01000585.1:0-1504 GCA_003140655.1 Acidobacteriaceae bacterium
CAGGCCTTTGCCCAGGCCGTCATCGATGTCGATCGCCTTTGATCGGTATTGATCCTGGTCGCAGAGCCGGCATTTACAAAGGCGACGGTGAGATCCCATCTTACGCGGGCAAAGAGAGTTCCCGTTAACATCTACAACTCCTCAATTCGAACGGTTTCTCGGCGTGAGCCCGAGGCCTCAGGCTACTGCGGCGGTTTCGTCCCTATCGTCTCTGCCTTCAGCCGGTCGATCGCCTTCTGCGCTTCCGAGGCTTGCGGACCGTGCGGCAGAATCCTCAAATAACTCTCGTACTCGGCGCGGGCGTCGTCCCATACTCCCAGCTTTTCCAGGCACACAGCCAGCCGGATCGTGGCCACCGCGTCGTTGTCTTTGTAGCGCAGCGCCTCCCGGTAGCGATCTTCGGCGGCGCGATAATTCTTGCGCTTGAAATAGAAGTCACCCACCTCGACGTCTTTCGCGGCCTTGTGGGGATCCCAGGTGCGTAATTCGCTGATCCCTCCGGGGCTCAATGCTTCAGCCTCCGCCGCAGCCACGGCCGTCGAACTCCGCGGATGCCCCTTCGCATCGTCTGCCGGAGGGCTCAAATCCACCTGCGTGTCTTTGCTGGAGCTTTCTCCCACGGCCGGCCCCAGGTCATCAACCTGCACGCGATCCGAGCGCGGCGGCGCCATACTCGGAGCCCGCTTCTTCGTAGCATCGTTCGCAGGAGCAGATTGCGCGGGCGTATCTTCCGGAAAGGAATTGTCGTGACTCAGCCCAGAGGCGTCCTGATTCTGGGAAGAAGATGACGATGGCGGCGGCGAGGGCGGCGCCGGATTCTGCTGCGCCCACACTGTACCGCTCAATCCGAATAGCAAACACGAGTAAGCCCAACGTCGCATGAGCCTATTTTACCTTTGTAACCAGGACATTGGAACCTACGGCTTTATAAACGGTAGCCTAACGCCCTGCAGCTACCAAAAAATACAGGCCGCTCAGGGGGAGGCTTTGAGCGGCCTGTTTGGCGAAGTCCTCTCGGGGGAGGACGTAATAAAAGCGATTCGTCCGACTACATCGACGATGGATTGTTCTGCCCGGTCGTCGTTGGTACTGTCGTGGGCTGGGTCGTATCGCCCACGGTGTTTGTCATCAGGCGGACATCCACGCGGCGGTTGTCGGCCCGGCCTTCTCTAGTCTTGTTGGTCTCCACCGGCTTGTCCTTGCCCAACCCGATCACGTAAATCTTGTGGGCCGGCACATTATATTTCGCAGCCAGATACTGGGTCACCGAGTTCGCGCGGCGCTGGCTCAGGTCGTAGTTGTAATCGGCCGAACCAACGGAATCCGTGCTGCCTTCGAGCGCGATGATGTAGCCCTTCGTGCTTGAAATAGTTCCTGCCAACTGGTCAAGTGCCTCCATAGCCTTGGGCGTCAGATTGTCTCTGTTGAAGCCGAACTTCACCGACGTCTCGGCCACCGGGCGATAGTTGTCCAGGTTCGCGACCGTGTTGGTCAGCACGCCCAC
>PLKR01000585.1:1540-1805 GCA_003140655.1 Acidobacteriaceae bacterium
TCATTGGTCTTGTTGATCAGCGGCGTGGTCTGTTGCTTCACGTAGTTCTTGCTGGTGCAGCCGACTGTGGCCGCCATGCTGACTGCGAGGAAAATCGTTAACGAAGTGCGGCTCATATAGAGGAGGCTCCTTAAATCTCTTGTCTCAGCGCGACCTGGGTTCTCCGCGCGCAATTTCTTAATGTTAATGTTTTGCAGGCCCTGGGGAAAGTGCTCATTGCTTACGAATCCCGCTTCTTGCTTCTGCACGGGACGTGCCAGTTTCT
>PLKR01000585.1:1858-4331 GCA_003140655.1 Acidobacteriaceae bacterium
GATCACAGCTTCCGCGAATGACTTACTTCCAAATATCCGTAATCGGCGAGGCATCGCGGTCCCCCGCCGCCAGCGGCTCCAGGCCGAAGTTGTCTTCGATCGTGCGCAGCACGTTGTAATGCGTGTAATGGCGGTCGAGAACCTTGGGATCCTGCTGGTTCGCCTCCTTCACCATGTCTCCGAGAAAGAGCGTGAAAATCCTGTTATCGGCATTGTGGTCGGACTCATCGAACGTCAACACCACCAGCGTGCCCTTGCGCAACTTTTCCGTGAAGGTTTTATCGAGAAACTCTCTCACCCACGCGCCAGCAACTCCAACATTCGTATTGTGGCCATCGTTATTCATGTTTGGCGAATAAAACGAATACGCTACCAAACCCGCCTTCGCATCCTTCACAAAAAAGTTGTCGTCTCCCAGCAGGCTATTGCCCTTGCCGGAATCGACGCGCACGACGTGGTCACACCATTTTTCCTGCACCTCCCGGAAGCTAAGGAAGGGCACATGCCTCCGCACATAGTCGCCTTTCTTGCTTTTGGCAACGTGCTGGTCGTCAATTCGAAATGGGCAATCTCCCTCGGGCAATTCCTCGGCATAGTTCTTGAAGTCCAGGCCGCTGGCGACGAGGCGATCGGCAATGGTTTTGTGAGCCGCATCGTTGGGAAAGTTAACTTGCCGGTCGGCTAGAAATCGTCCGCGGCGGTGAATACCAAAATCCGTGCCGGCGACCATTGCCAGATAGTTCGGATAGGAAGGATGAAACAGTGCATGGAAATTCGAGAAACTGGCTCCCTGTGCGGCCAGAGCAGCCAGATTATTGTCTTTGATCGCAGCCTCGTAGTCGCCATTTTCCAGCACGATGATCATCACGCGGTCAAAGTGGTGCGCGCTCGATTTCGCTGCCGCCTGGGCGGCTTCGTCCTTCTTCTCCTGCACAGGCTTCGCCGCCTCCGCCTGATTCGATTGATGGTTCGATTGCGCGCCATTCGTAGTTTGCCCGGCCCAGACGCTCGTCCGCGCACAAAACAGCGCTACACAGAAAAGGGCGCCGGGCGCCATTCGCCTGAAGCCAGCAGAGAAAAATACAATGCGGGAGAGCCCCGTCCGGCGCGTGAACATTAGGATCCTTCTTAGACTCTTGTACCACATTGGCACGTTTGCTCATCGAATAGAATACAAAGATCGCCCGAATGGACCTTCCCCAGAAAATCCGTACCATCCCCACCGAGCCCGGCGTGTATCTCTACAAGAATGCCGAGGGCGAAGTCATCTACGTGGGCAAGGCGAAGAACCTGCGCAGCCGCGTGGCCAGTTACTTCCACGAAGGCCGTTGGGAGGATTCGAAAACCGGCACCCTGGTACGCGAAGCCGTCGACGTTGACTACATCGTAGTCGCCAACAACAAAGAGGCGCTGGCGCTGGAAAACAATCTCATCAAGCAGCGCAAGCCTCGCTTCAACATCCTGCTGCGCGACGACAAGACTTACCCCTATGTGAAGCTCACTCTGGGCGAGCGCTGGCCGCGCGTCTACGTGACGCGCCGCCTGCGCAAAGACGGCAGCGCCTACTATGGCCCCTATTTCCCTGCCAACCTCGCCTACCGCATCGTCGATCTGATCCACCGCAATTTCCTGATTCCATCGTGCAAGGTTGATCTCACGCGTTTTCACCCACGTCCCTGCCTCCAGTATTACATCAAGCGCTGCCTGGGTCCCTGCGTGAAAGAACTCACTACTCCCGATGCTTACCAGGAAGCGGTGCGCGACGTGAAGCTCTTTCTGGAAGGCCGTCCCACCGATTTGAGCCGCTCGCTGCACGAGCGTATGGCGCAGGCAGCCACGGCCGAGGAGTACGAACGCGCCGCCCGATATCGAGATCTGATTTCGACTGTCGAGCAACTGCAAGAGAGACAGCGCATCGCCGCCGCCGAGGGCGATGACGCCGATGTCTTCGGCTATCACTATGAAAATGGCATGTTGGCGGTAAATTTATTTCACATGCGCGGCGGCCGCGTCCTGGACCGCCGCGAATTCTTCTGGGAAGATCTGCCAGAGTTCGCGCTTCCTGAAGTGCCAAATAACAGTCGTAGAGACGTAGCTTGCTACGTCTCGGCCAGTGGCNNCAGCCCTATGTGCCGCGCAATCTCTATGTCCCAGTAGATTTCGAAGATCGTGAAGAGTTGGAAGATTTGCTGTCCGAACAGATCGCGGGTGAGAACGCCCGCGCTGCAAAAATTCACATCCTCGTCCCCCAACGCGGGGACAAGCGTTCCCTCATCGATCTTGCCGGCACCAATGCCAAACAGTCCTACGATCAGCGCTTTCGCGTGCTCAAGCCCAATGCCAAGGCCATCCAGGAGGAGTTGCAGGAATCTCTCAGCCTGCCCGAACTGCCCAAGCGCATCGAGTGTTTCGACATCTCGCACATTCAAGGCGCGGAGACGGTAGCCTCCATGGTGGTGTGGGAAGACGGAAA
>PLKR01000159.1 GCA_003140655.1 Acidobacteriaceae bacterium
GCTTGGGAAGCTGGCGTTCTACCGCTGAACTACTCCCGCTCACGGGCAAAGATTAGCAACTACCTACGCCTGAGCCAACAAAAGTCTAGCACTCGAAGCCGCCGGAAACAATCTGCGGGAGCGGCTCCATTTCCGGCATGTGGCGAACTCACACGCTTGTTTCATTTAGACTGCCTGAAGAGAACAAAATGTCTTCCTCATCTACACGAAAACACGCGGGCCCAGGCCCCGCCAGCGATGAGCACGCGGTGCCCGAGCCTTCATTCTCGGAGCGGGCGCGCACTTTAGTGTACTTGGGCCGCGTTGGCAGCCTTTCCACCCTCTCACGCAAACAGCCCGGTTTCCCGTTCGGCTCGGTGATGCCCTACGGGCTGGACGGGCGTGGGCGACCCATTTTCCTCATCAGCACCATGGCCATGCATACGCAGAATCTGCAATCCGATCCGCGCGCCAGCCTGCTGGTAACCCAANNTAGGAAATGTTCTGACCATCCCGGAGCCCGAGGTGCCGGACGCGCGCCAACTCTATCTGGAGCGTTATGCCAACAGCAAGTACTGGGTGGATTTTGAAGACTTTTCTTTTTACCGCATGGATGTGTTGGATGTTTACTACGTGGGCGGCTTCGGGGTAATGGGCTGGGTGGCGGCGTCGGACTACAACCAGGCGCAGCCCGACCCGCTGGCCGACGCCGCAGCCGGAATTCTCGAACACATGAATACCGACCACAAGGATGCTCTCGTCCTGCTGGCCCGGGCGTTTGCCGGCATCGACTCTCAGGAGGCGGTGATGACCTCGGTGGATCGTCTCGGTTTTCACGTGCGACTGAAAACGCCAGATGGCATGAAAGGTGCGCGCATTGCGTTCTTGCGGGAGGTCAGCAATCCAGGCGAAACCCGAAAAGTTCTAGTGGAGATGGTGCAGCAGGCCCGGCAACTCTGAGATTCTAATTGTTAGATTCCAAGCGAAAATGCCCGCGATCCTTTCGGATCGCGGGCACCTTGTTGTACTCAGAAAGCGGTCGCTCAGACAGCCTGGACGTTTTCCGCTTGCCAGCCCTTGGGGCCCTTGGTCACGTCGAACTGCACGGTTTGGCCCTCTTGCAGGCTGCGGAAGCCGCCAGCCTGAATCGCCGAGAAATGCACGAAAACGTCTTCGCCATTCTGACGGCTGATAAAGCCATAGCCTTTGGCGTCGTTAAACCACTTCACTGTTCCTTGTTCTGCCATTGATAGTCCTATTCTTGTTTCTTTGGATTGTGCTGAGAAGAATCGCTGCTAGTGAGGGGGTGACGCTGGTTGGCGATACCGACCTTCAACCGCTTGTGAATCAAACTTAGCTGGTTCTTATTATACACTTCGAAGCGAAAATCAAGAAAAAATCTTGTACACGCCCTTCTATCCCCTGGAACGGCTAACCCCCCTAAAACGCTGCCAACACGACTTGTTCACTCCGAGTATCCGTCGGAGTTGCCATCGTCTTCATCTTCTTCGTCGTCCTCGTCGTCTTCCTCTTCTTCGTCCGGCTCTTCCCGGACCAGGGCGTCGACAGCCACCGGACTCTCTGCATGGTCGGAATCGACTAATTCTGGAATTCTGCTCATCTTTTGATCCTAAACCTCCTAATCCTAGACCTCGCAGGCCTTACCTACTGCAACGACAACTGGAGGAGAGCTAAGGACTAGCCAAGGGGCCGCGGACCCTTAGGAGAGGTGGCGCGCCGGGAATTCGTAGGAACGAAGATGGGGTCCGACGCGCCGCCGAGAGCCGCAGCCTGTCAGCCGTGACCCTTTGCTACTCTCGGTCGACGGTACACGGTTTGCCATTCCGGCGTCTGTTCAAATTTATACACTTTCACAGAGGTGCACTTGCGCCTTCCGCAGTCCCATTTTGGAAACGAGCGATGGTTGGTGCAACGCTTTTGCAATTTTTCATTGGACATCGGACTATTTCGTGTTTTAGCTTGAACCACCCTCGATCCGTTACAGAGTGCGCAAACGCGATTCGGCAGTTCGACTGGCGCGAGAAACGCTTGGAGATTTATGGGGAATTTCTATACCGACGTAATCTCCCAGGACGCGCAGTTTGACTCGGTGACGCGGGTCGGTGACGCTTCCTTGCTCGAACCTACGATGCGCCAACTCGTGGAGGGCATACTCTCTGCCGCCGGCCAGATGGGAATCGAAGTCATGATCTACGAAACCTATCGCAGCCAGGACCGCCAGCAGGAACTCTTCAACCAGGGCGCCACCAAGCTTCGAACCGTGGGCGTACATCACTACGGGCTGGCCTGTGACATCGTCCGCGTGGTGGGCGGAGAGCCTTGCTGGAAAGGTGATTTCTCTTTCCTGGGACAGCTCGCGCAGAGTGGCGGTCTAATCTGGGGCGGCGACTGGGGCTCTCCCAACATCAAGCATAACTTCGTCGACAGCGTGCATGTGCAGCGCTGCACGGTTTCCAGGCAAGCCGATCTCTTCGCCGGCGCCTGGTATCCCGACGAGACCTACAACCCGTACGACGATGGGCAACATCTCTTCGCCGCTGCCAAGGCCACTGCAATAAAGCCGCCAGCCAAGGCTGGGGTAAGGATGGGGAGATCACGCACAAACAGCAAACGAACCTAGACAGGCGGTACTTTGCCAGCCTCTCTTACTTATAGTCATTCTAAGAAATCCAACAAATGTCTTCCCGTGTTAGCCTTACCTGGAGAGGGGGTACTAATGATCATGAACAAAGTGGTTGCTTCCCTGCGTAAAGAGTACTCGCGACTTGAAAAAGAGATGGGACAAGTAGGAAAAGCGCTAGACGCACTTGGCCACGCCGGGGGAAAGAAGCTCCAGAAGACAGGCCGTACCTTGAGCAAAGAAGCTCGCAGACGAATCGCCGAAGCGCAAAAACTACGCTGGGCCAAAGTCCGAAAGGCAGCCACCAAGCTGGTCAAGTCGTAAGCAGAGGAATGTTTTCGTAAGCACCGCAGCTGGCCTCGTTCGTAACTTCTTCTAAAACTTGCGGGCGAGGCCCCAGCTTCGGACACGGCAACTCGCCTGCCCACTGCATTGGCTGTGACATGAAAAAGGTGAGCGGCAAATCAGACCCGAGGCATGTTCCCACGTCATTAGCGGAGGGCGGAAAGTGCGGCGTAAGCGAGACGACGCTTTCTGTTAACCACTGGCAGCGAGTTCCTTCGCAAAGGCGGTGGTAACTGCCTGCTGTACTTCTGCTGCCGCTGTAGAAACTGCTTCTCGCACTTCTTTGGCAGACGCTGCCGCTTCAGGCTTATTCAAGCGCACCCGGAACTCGATGCGTTCACACTTCGACATACTCTCATAGAAGCAGCGGTAGGCGTTGAGCTGCTCTTTCAGATCGACTTCCAGTTCTGTGTTGCACACAGCGCAGTTGGGTGATATCAACTTTTCTTGGTAGTTCGTAGTTTCAAAATCAAATATCGTCCCGTGTCCGCACTTGCCGCAGGCGAGGCTTATTACATGAAGTTCTTTGACATTGAAAACCAGTTCCTGTTCGCTCATTTGAAAGCTCCCCTATCCGGAGCTATCGGCTGCTCCAAGCTCAGGGACAGTTACTAAAGTCCAAAGTAGTCCAGCACCACTTCGAAGCCCACCCTTGATAGAACCTGTTGGGTTGGCATAGAATCGCTCCTCTTCAACCAATCCAAGAGTCTGCTTCTCAAACCGAAGGGATATGAAAGCAAAACCGATTCTACTCACCCTGGCTCTGTGCTTTGTAGCGGCATTGGGCTTCGCGAGCAACCCGAATATGGGCACCTGGAAACTGAACGAGGCCAAATCGAAGTTTCCCCCAGGAGCCCCGAAAAACCAAACGGTCGTATACGGGGCCGCGGGCGACAAGGTGAAAGTCACCGTGGATGGCGTCGACGGCGAGGGTAAGCCCACGCACAACGAGTGGACAGGAATGTTCGACGGGAAAGACTACCCGCTCACCGGCGATCCAAATGCAGACACGCGGGCATACAAGAAGATTGATGACCGCACGACCGAATTAACCAATAAGAAGGGCGGTAAAGTTGTTGCCATGGGTAAGATTGTCATTTCGGCCGACGGCAAGAGCCGCACCGTCACGGTAAGCGGAACCGACCCGATGGGCAAGAAGATGGAATCCACCGCGGTGTACGACAAGCAGTAGCGTGCAGGAAATCGGGGACTTTTCGGGGAGGTGGGCGTCTGGAGTCAAGGCCGGAAGCCGGCGCCACATCCTAAGTCCACCGGAACCACTTTAGCGCCAGCAGGAACGAGATACCACCCCACGCAGCCATCACCAGGAGCCGCGGCCATTGATGGACGAGCGGTGTGCCTTCCAGAATGCTTGCCCGCAGCGCATCGTTGAGGGCCGTCAGCGGCAGCGCCTTGATCAGCGGTTGAATCACCGCGGGAAAGCGCTCGTAAGAAAAGAACACGCCGGAAAAAATCCACATGGGCATCATCACCAAATTCATGAGCCCGCTCACGCTCTCGATCTTCTGCGCCCGGCTTGCGGTCAGCAATCCTAATCCGCCAAAGGTCATCGCTCCCGCCGAACCCAGCAGCACAATTGCAAACACCGATCCCATCACTTTCATGTGGAACACGATGACGCCGAGGGTCAGCAACAATCCGATTTCAATGATCATCAGCACCAGGCGGCTCGAAAGCAGCGCCAGCAGAAAATCTCCCCGGCGCATAGGTGTACTCACGAAGCGCTTCAGCAGTTTGCGTTGCCGCATGTCCACCAGCGCAAATCCGATGCCCCACATCCCGGAGTTCATCAGGTTCATCCCCAGCAGTCCGGGAATCAGGAAGTCGATGTAGCGCGAACCCGGCTCGGAAGAGGTCACCACGGTGGTCGCGACCACATCTTTGCGGCCGGCCGCCGTCTGCAGCGCATCGTCTACTTCGGCGCGGGCCAGCACGCTCTCCGGCCGTGCCGGATCGTAGCGATAGCGAAGTCCACCCGCGCCATCCGGTTCAATCACAAGATCGTATTTCCCCAGACGGAAGCCCTTCCGCGCTGCGTCACCATCCCGCACATCGATCTTGAATGCTGCACGCCGCGGGGAACGCTGCAACAGCCCTTCGGCTTCCTGCGCTCCGGTTCCCGCCGCAATCGCAACCGAGGACGCGTCCCCCGGCTTGTTGCGGAAGGCAATCCCCAGCCCCGTCGCCAGCAACAGCGGAAACACGAAGACCCAGAACACTACCTCCGGTTCGCGCTTCAATTCCAGCATGCGCGCCATGAGAAGATGAAGGTATCCGGCCCACCGTCCGTTCCGCTCGGGCGGCCGTCTCCGGCGAACGATTTTTTCCACAACGGGTGTTTGCTCCGCAACGCTCATAGCCGATTGCCTATCGGGTCTCGGGTTTCCACTTGTTCAGGAACTCAAGCAACGCTTCCGGCGTGAGAGACCGTGCGTCCTCGAATTCGCCGTTCTTCTGGCTGACTACAAGCTTGCCGTCGCCCTCGAGCACTGCCAGCGCAGGAATGCCCTTGTCCAGCGGTACTTGAAATTCTTTGGCCAGTTCCGCATTCTTTTTTCCGTCCGGCCCAATATCCACATGCACCACTTCGTAACCCGCCATNNAAACCAGCAAGATGCGCTGATGTTCTTTCGCGGCTTTTTCTTCTGCCTCTTTAATCTCCACCCGCGCGTCCGCATCCGCTGGGTAGAGATCCTTCTTCATGTCCGACGGCTGCTTCAGATGAGGCGCATCTGTTCTTTCGGCGCCGACCAAACGCCACTGCTCCCCCTGCTTTTGCCACCCTTGAGCGTCCGTCACGCTCACGATCTGGCCATTCGGCAGCCCGGTCTGCACTTCAGCCTTGAAAATGATGCTTTCAGCGCCGGGGCGTTCTTTCATCCGGACGATTTCCAGCTTTATGCTGCGCGCCTTCAATCTCAGCCAGAAACCGACGTCCGCATCGGCGCTAGCCGTGACTCCGTTAGCCTGAATTTGCACCGCCGGATCGGTACTGTAGAGCGCCTTCAAAGCGGTAGCATCTCCCGCGATAACCGCGGCCTTCCATTGGTCCAGCGGAGGAAAACCTGTGGTCGAGTCAGTCGCCGAAGCCTGCGCAAAGCCATGCTGCCCGCCCAGCATCGTAGCCGCCATTACAATCAGAACAACCAGGTGGCGAAAATATCCAGTCACAGTCGCGTTATCCTTTCATCTCACGTCACTCTTCCCGCAAATGCCGCCCGGTCAGCCGCACAAACACATCTTCCAGACTGGCCTGCCGCGTGGTCAGATGCTGCAACTCACTTCCCTGCTTCCCAACTGCATCCAGCAGCGCTGGAATGGTTAGATGCGGCTCCTTAACACTCAGCGCCACCATGCCATCATCCTCACGCACCGATTCCACGCTGGGCAGCGCGCGCCAAGCCTCCAGCACCGCGCCGTCCGAATTCCCACTGACGGCAAACTCCACCACGTGATGGCCGCCCAGGCGTTCAATCAAATCCGGCGGCGAACCTTCCGCAATAATTTGCCCGTGATCCACAATCGCCAACCGGTCGCACAACCGCTCCGCCTCATCCATGTAATGCGTAGTCAGTAACACGGTCCCGCCCGCTCGCTGAAACTCGCGAACAATGTCCCACAACTGCCTCCGGCTCTGCGGATCGAGTCCCGTGGTTGGCTCGTCCAAGAACAGAATCTTCGGATTGCACACCAGCGCCGTCGCCACCGCCAGCCGCTGCCTCTGTCCGCCGGAAAGCTTTCCCACCCACGCGTCGGCCTTCTCCGTAAGCTGCAACTGCTCCAGCACTTCATCGGACGAACGCGGTTCCCGATAAAAGCTGGCAAATAGTTCGACGGTTTCGCGCACAGAAAGTTTCTCTGAAAGCCGTGTCTCCTGCAGCGAAATCCCCAGCCACTCTCGCATCTCGCGCGCGTTTTCGCGCCAGGAATGGCCAAGGATCGACACTTCGCCCGAAGTCGGTTCCAGCAAGCCCTCAAGAATTTCGATGGTTGTGGTCTTCCCTGCACCGTTCGGCCCGAGAAGTCCGAAACATTCGCCGGTCTGAATCTCGAGGTTCAGCCCGCGCACGGCCTCAACCTTGCCGTCGTAGGTCTTGCGCAAATCGCGACATTGGATGGCTACAGCCACGCAGAGATTCTAACGGATCAATGCAGCTCACGTCCCGGAGGCTTCGGACAACTGCCCCTTGCTCTGCTAAAATACCGCATCGCCGGATTCGCACCGGCATCCTTACTCCCATGCGCATACCCAAGCGCGGTTTTACTTGACGGCGTTCCCTCTAAGACGCCCGTGTGTCGTTTCCAACCAGTTCTTAGTTCCCAGATCTCAGTTCCCGCTTCTCACCTTGAAGTGGAGAACCTGAAAGGAAGCCGCCTATGCTGCGCAAGCTCTGCATACTGTCGTCCCTGTTTCTTGCTTTCGCTCTGTCCGCCTTCGCCCAGGATTCACGGCATTTCACGTTTCATTACGCCTTCACGGTAAGGAATCTCCCTGCGGGGAAAAATGTCCGCATCTGGCTCCCCGCGGCCCATTCCGACGCCTATCAGGAGGTAAAGATCATCTCCGCTCAAGGCGATCTGCCGTTGAAGCCCTTCCGTGAGTCGAAATACGGCAACCAGATTTACTATGCCGAGACCAGTTCCGCGCAGCCCGAACTGCATTTCGATGTGGAATATGACGTGATCCGCCACGAGCGCGTGGCCCTCGGACAAACCGCCCCGCACCTGGTTTCCGTTTTACTCTCG
>PLKR01000260.1:0-2232 GCA_003140655.1 Acidobacteriaceae bacterium
TCCGTAATGCCGTAAGTCACGGCCGGAGGGATGGTCTGTTCATAGTGCCGGAAGACAAACCCCGCGCTCTCCAGGGTGCGCAGCCGTTCCGTCAGCACGCGCGAAGAGATGCCCTCCACCTGCCGGCGAAGAACTCCAAAGCGCATGGGGCCGTTGTGGCTCAGCGCCCATAGAATGTGCAGCGTCCAGGGCCGCGCGAGCAGCTCCAGCATCCCCCCGATGGCGCAAGGAGAAGGAGATTGAGCAGATCGTCGCTTAGGAGTCATATTGATACTAGGTTACTGTAAAGTTCCTAATATGTAAAGCGCTTCTAGTTATTTATTGTAACCAAACAGAAGCAAGCGTGATCTAAGGGAACTGAGTAGAGGAGAACCTTTATGAAATTGCTTCGCATCGACTCCAGCGCCCGCCGCAACTCAGTTTCGCGGCAACTCACCGGAAAATTTGTCGAAGCCTGGAAGAAAGAAAATCCCACGGGAGAAATCATCGAGCGCGATCTGTCCACAACCAACCTTCCGCTCATTACCGACGAGTGGGTGCAGTCCGCTTACGCGGATCCCTCCAGCCTTACTCCCGCGCAGAAGCAGGTTCTTTCGGCTTCAGACGCACTGATTGACGAGGTCGTGAAGGCGGACACAATCGTGATTGGCGCGCCCATGCATAACTTCACGATTGCGGCTCCTCTGAAGGCATGGATCGACCAGGTCGTGCGCGTCGGAAAGACCGTCCTCTGGGGCCAGAATGGTCCTCGAGGTGTTCTCGAAGGGAAGAAGGTTGTTGTCCTTACCTCGCGGGGTGGCTCGTTCCGCCCCGGCACTCCGACCGCCCAATATGACTATCAAGAGCCCTACCTCCGGCACATCCTCGCGTTCATTGGGTTGACCGACGTCACGTTCATCCACGCTGAGAATCAGAAACCCGGCGAACTGGCGGAGCCTTCACGGTCAGCGGCCATTGAGCAGCTCCAGCAGGCGGCTTCGGCACAGAATCGCCGTGCGGCGACGCAGTAGCTTCACGTGTAGTGATCCGGCTCGCTCTGCTGTCGACGAGCGAGCTGCAGTTCTGTTCTTGCTCAACAAATTTGTTCGATCGATTCTTACGCAACTTTAAGGAGAACCAAAATGTCAGCTAGCAATCCAACGCTTTCTGCCCGGCCGCAAACGACAAGTATTTCCTTGGAAGGAGCCGGTCCCGTTGCTCTATTGGGACGATTTCTGTTCGTCCTGATTTTCCTGATGTCGAGCCCCATGCACTTTTCCCGCCAAACCATCGCCTACGCTGCCTCGCAGGGCGTGCCGCTGGCGTCGATCGCGGTTCCGCTCTCGGGCGTACTCGCGCTCGCCGGAGGCCTCTCTATCCTGCTCGGCTACAGGGCCAAAATCGGCGCGTGGCTGTTGATTCTGTTCTTAGCCGCAGTCACTCCCATGATGCACAACTTCTGGACCGTCGCCGACCCCATGATGCACCAGATGCAGTTCATCATGTTCATGAAGAACCTGTCGATGCTGGGCGGCGCGCTCTTCATCTCGCAGTCCGGCGCCGGACCCTGGAGCCTGGATGCGCGCGGGAAGTAATCCGCAAAACTCGAAAGGTGCTATCAATTTCATTTTGGATTTAACCTAATCTCAAAGGAGAAAAGCCATGTCGGATCCAACCATTCAGGTTCTGCCCAAAGGTCCATACTTAATTGCCGGAAAGTTCACTCTTCTTGATGCGAGTGGCAACCGGATTGAAGCGGGAGAGAAAATAGCTCTCTGCCGCTGCGGCGCTTCCACCAACAAGCCGTTCTGCGACGGAACGCATTCGAAGATCGGATTCGACGCCGCAGCGGCAGCCGTCCCGAAAAGCGCCGAATAAGTTGTTGCATCCACTTCCGAATAAAAGCTCGGGAAGGGCACGGCCCTTCCCTGGGTCTGCGGGAAATAGAAAGGGGCGCGATGAATCGCGCCCCTCAAATATCCCCGCAGATTCAGCCCTCCGACGCTACACTCCCACGGGCTGCTTCGTCCGCACCGGCACCGGAGTGAGCCAGCCGTGGCGGTCGGTCTTTTCGCCGCGCACGATGGCGTAGAACTCCTTCTGGATCGCCTTGGTGATCGGACCAATGCCTCCCTTGCCCACTTTGATCTTGTCCACGGTGCGGATCGGTGTGATCTCCGCCGCCGTCCCGGTGAAGAAGGCTTCGTCGGCGATGTAGAGCATCTCGCGCGGAATCATCTGCTCCACGATTGG
>PLKR01000260.1:2349-4591 GCA_003140655.1 Acidobacteriaceae bacterium
TCGTTCTCGCCTCCCAGATATTTCCCCCACGGATAATTGATGATGTAAACCTCGGTGGGCGAGTTGAAGGGATTCACTCCCGCCTCGCCATAGCCGCGGAGAACGATAGGCCGCACGTAGCACGGCCACACGCCGTTGCTGCCCACGGTTTCGAGCATCGCCTTCACTAGTTGCTCGCGGGTGTAATCCACGTCGATGCGGTAAACCTTGGCNNCCCGAGGGCGGCGCGTAGCAGCGGATCCCCTCGAATACCGAGGAGCCGTAGTGGACCACGTGCGACATCACGTGGATCGTCGCGTCATCCCACGGGATGAGCTTGCCATTGTGCCAGATGCGTTCCGACTTCTCGATCGCCATGCGGACTCCTTCAGCTGCGCGAAAACCCAACCAACGCCAGAGAACATTATAGCCGAGGGCGACGTTGTCGCAGACCCGGTGTTACCAGACGGTCTCCACAACCTTTGACTGCTGGATGCGCCTGTCGGCCGTCACCAGCGGCATGCCTTCGACTATGGCGGTGGACGCGATCAGGCGGTCTGACGGGTCTTTGGGAAACGGGTCGGGCAGGCGCACAGCGAGGGCCGCAATCTCGGGCGTTACGGGCCGGAGAATGACGCGCGCCACGGTCTCGCGCACAAACGACTCCACGCTGCCCATGACTATGATGCGCTGGTAGTGGGCCAGCCAGGCGATCTCCCAGAGGGTGATGGTGGCGATGGCGATTCCAGTACTTTGTCGCGCTTGGTCTTGTCGGGCGTGGCGGATGGCCTCGTGGGCCCGCTTCGAGAGGCGCTTGGGATCGCCTGCCATCCAGAGGAGGGCGTGTGTGTCGAGCAGGATCACTGGTTCACGCTCACGGGTTCTGCCTCACTTGGTCTCCCAATCTTCGGGCGGGGTGATTGGACCAACGATGTCGCCGACGATCTTCACCTTTCCGGCCATGTAGTCGAAGATATCGTCAACCCGATTTTCAGCGGGAACCAGCTTCACCACGGGCTTGCCATGCTTGGTGATCACCACCGGTTCTCCGCTATGCAACACCTGATCCATAATCGCCAGGCACTGCGCCTTGAATTGACCAGCGGGTATCTGTTTCATCGTATGGTCATATTATTATGACTATGGGAAGAATGCAAGAAGCGTTTTCATCTTCATCCTGAGCGCCGGCGCGCGGCGGTGCGAATAGCGGGCGCGGGCTTGACTGCGGCGGGCGGTTTGGGACGAGAGACATTGGGCAACTTGGCGGAAATGGGTGGCCGGGACCGGGTGATGCTGACTGGCTTGGGCCTCGGGATTCGCGCGAGCGCGCCGGCCTGGGCGAGCGCGGGCGACGGGGACTTCTGCGCGGCTGGGGCGGCGGGATAGTTGGGGACTTCGCGAATCATTTCCCTCTGGTGGACGGGGAAGTGGACGCGCGGGGAATTTTTCACGGCGATGTGAAGAGCGCGCAGGATTAGCTGGGCGCGGCGGAAGTCGATGGTGTTGCGAACCAGGGCGTTGATGACCTCCATGAGCGAGGACTGGATGGACTCTTCGTCCTCGATTTGCGCGATGGGATGAAGGCGCGACTTGGGCGGTGTGGCCACGCCACGGATCATGCGCTGATGGAAGTAGCAGAAGACTTCGCCGCGGAGGGCGGGCGAGCCGCACTGGACTCCGTTGACCTTGATGTGGGTGCAGACGCGGATGTTCTTGTTGAGCGACATTGAGTTTGAACCTTTCGGATCTGGATTGAAAAAATTCTCAGATCGAGTTTGTAAATTATTGATTTGGTTGGAGTTCGCGGCGATGATCTGGAGGCCATCTGCATAAAATCTTGATAGCCAAGGGTTTGCATGGAAAATATTCAAAAGATGGGACTTAGCTACGGCTTGCAGGGCGGGGGTGAGGGTGGAGATGTATTCGGGGAGGCTTTGGGGTTCGGTGAGCATACTACTTCTAGTTTAGAGGAGGGGTGCAAGGTTGGATGTCACACGGGGGGTGTGGAAAACCGACTTGGGGAGGGCGAGGGGGATCTCGGGGCTACGGAGGGACGAAATGTGATTGGGGAGGTGGATCGCACGCGTGGTCCCCCAGGGGCTAAAGCCCGCATTCATCGTGGCCGCTTACGCGGCGCTGAAGCGCCGCTCTTCCACGGTAGTGCGGGGCTTGCGGCACGGCTGAAGCCGTGCCCTTCCCGAACCCTTCCCCGAGGGCTGGTGACAGTGCGTCCCCACATGAGTTGTGGCGCTCCCTTCGGGGG
>PLKR01000434.1:0-4308 GCA_003140655.1 Acidobacteriaceae bacterium
GGACGCGTGGTGGTGATCAGTTTTCACTCGCTGGAAGATCGCATCGTGAAAGATGCCTTCCGCGATGGAGCGAAGCAGGGTTACTTCAGTTTGCTGACGAAGAAGCCGCTGACGGCAACTGAAGAAGAGAGCGATCGCAATCCGCGGGCGCGCAGCGCGAAATTGCGGGTGGCGGAAAAAGTTTAGGCTCCGGAAAACCTGCCGGAGTCCCCGGCACAGCTGTAATAGGCGTGCCGGGCGTTCAAATTCTGGAAAGGCGGACGAAGATCCGCCGGCAGAAAACTCCGGAGGCCGAAAGTCGGTCGCCGGAGGCCGGGTTCTGGGGTTCCGTGGTGGGAATCCAAAATTGAGGCTGGAAAATGTATACGGGCACATTGATTAAGGACTTGATGGCGACGGTGGAGCGGGCCGAACGGGGCGCTCAACGAAAACGCATCGTCGATGAAATGGAACTGCGGCGGCTTTTTGAGTTGCAGGTTCCGCAGTTGCAGAGTGAACAGGTTCTCGTAGGAGCGGCATAAATGGCGGCAGCAGCGGCGGCAATTCGGAGCGCAATCCCGGCGGCCCGGCGAAATACGTTCTTTACCGGAACACCGGAAATTTATTTTGCCAAGGCGATCGACAATTCGCGGCTGGTCAAAGTGGAAGACCCTGGGCACAATCGCGAGATGAAGCAGTTTGGCACAGCCCTGGCATGCCTGTTCCTGCTGGTGTTCACTTATGCCTGGCAGCATTTCCGGGCGATTGAATATGGTTACCTGAACGAGTCGTCGAAGCGCACGCTCAACGATCTGACGGAGATGAACCGGGCGCTGCGGTTGGAGGATGCGTCGCTACGTGATCCCGAACGAATTGATGTGATGGCGCGGCGGATGGGGCTGGTGCCACCGGAACCGGGACAGGTGATCCGCATGGATAACGCCTCAGTGGATTCGAATGTTCCGGTTATGGCGAGCGCGGAGCCAATGATGGTGATCGCGGGGCAGTAGAGGCAGCGGCAGAAAACAGCCGAGCGTTTTTTGCGAAAGACAGGCTCGACATGGACGGGTCAGAGACCGGTCCCCACGAACTTATCTGGCGGTCCGCCTCAAGGGTGGTCCGCCATGTTTGTCTAAGAACAGAAAACGTGTCATTCCGAGGAGCGAATGCGACGAGGAACCTGCTGTATCCCGGCGCCAGCAGAAAGCAGGTTCCTCCTCTGCGCTTCGCGCATCGTCGGAATGATAAAGAGTTGGAATAATGATGGCCGGTAACTCCAATCTCGGCAAGAATTCGCGGCTTTACCTGCTGGGTGCGATGCTCTTGTTCTGGTGCGTGGCGATCTGCGGGCGGCTGGTTTACCTGCAGATCTTCCGCTACGGCAGTTTCGTGAAGCAGGCCGAACACCAGCAGCAGCGTGAGATTCCGCTTTCCGCTAAACGTGGTGTGATCTATGACCGTGCCGGGCATGAACTGGCGATGTCCGTGCTAGTGGATTCAGCCTTCGCCGTGCCCACGGAAGTGAAGGACCTGCCTACGGCCGTTTCCCTGATTACGCGGATTACCGGCGACGATCACAATGTGGTGCTGGCCGACTGCCGCAACCACAAAACGTTTTGCTGGGTGGCGCGCAAGGCGGATGACGAAACCATCGAGCGCATCAAGTCGCTGAGACTGCAAGGCATCCATTTTCAAAAGGAGCCGAAGCGCTTTTATCCCGCACGCGATCTGGCGGCGCAGGTGGTGGGAACGGTCGGCATGGAAGACTCCGGGCAGAGTGGCATTGAACACGCCTTCGATGACGAACTGCGGGGACGTGCGGGGAAGATGTTCATCTCGGTGGATGCGCGCCGGCAGTGGTTCTCCGACGTCGAGAAGCAACCGGAACCGGGCCAGAGCCTGGTCCTGACCATCGACAAGAATATTCAGTACATCGCCGAGAAGGAACTGGATCAGGCGATTCATGACACACAGGCGATTGCGGGCACGGTGATTGTCGAGAATCCGCACACCGGCGAAATTCTGGCACTCGCGAACCGGCCGACGTTCAATCCGAACCTGCGCAAAGAGATTACGCCGGGGGCGCTGACTAACCGCGCCGTGAGCTATGTGTACGAGCCGGGGTCGACGTTCAAGCTGGTGACGATTTCGGCGGCGCTCGAAGAGAAACTCACCAATCCAAATGAAGTGTTCGACTGCCAGATGGGATCGATCGTTTACAACGGCATGCGCATTCGTGACTCGAAACCGCACGGCCTCTTGCCGGTGTGGGGCGTGTTGGCGGAGTCGAGCGACGTCGGCTCAATCAAGATTGCGCTGCGATTGGGCGAAGACCGCTTCTACAAATACATTCGCGCATACGGATTCGGACAGCAGACGGGGATTGAGTTGCCGGGCGAAACCCGCGGACTCACCAAGCCTGTAAGCCGGTGGTCGAAGGTTTCGATTGCGGCGATTTCCATGGGTCAGGAGATAGGCATCTCGCCGATTCAGTTGGCCGGGCTAGTCTCCACGTTCGCCAACGACGGCGTGTGGGTGGCGCCGCGCATTGTCGCAGGAAAAGTTGAGCCCCGGGGCACGCCGCAGACGGTGGCGTTTCATCCCGGAGCGTCGCGGCGGGTGATTTCGAGTTACACCGCAGCCGAGATGCGGTCGATGATGCAGAAAGTGGTGCTCGAGGGCACAGGCCGCAAGGCGATTCTGGAAGGTTATACGTCGGCCGGAAAGACTGGCACAGGGCAGAAGGTCGACCCGGCGACCGGAGCGTATTCGAAGACAAAGTATGTCGCGTCGTTCGCGGGATTCGCGCCCCTGAATAATCCGCAGATTGTTGTGGGCGTGATTCTGGATTCGGCCGTCGGGCTGCACCAGGGCGGACAAGTATCAGCGCCGGTGTTTCGCCGCGTGACGCAGCAGGTGCTCGAGTATCTGCACACACCGCACGACCTGCCGCTCGCGCCGAACCATCAGTTGTTGCTGGCTGAAGCGAAGATGAAGGATAGAGACTTGGAAGAGGGCACGCCGGACCATCCCGGAGAACCGCTGGAGACGGCCGAAGTGAATGGGGATTCCAGTGTGGCGCGGGCGCCCTCGCCCGCGGTCGCCAGTAGTAAAGGAAATGTTGTCCAAGCGGCAATGCGGCAGAGTGAAACGGTACCGAGCAAATCCGGTGCAGCTTCGCCGTACCATGAATCGCAGCAGGAGTCTGCAAGTTCCTACGGCGCGCCGGATGCAGCGGACGGCCAACGTCTGACGACAGGAACCGTGGTCCTAGAGGTCGAACAAGGCGGAATTGAAGTGCCGTCGTTTGTGGGCAAGACCGTGCGCGGTGCCGTGGAAGCTGCTCAGGATGCTGGGCTGGAGTTGGAAGCCGTGGGCAGTGGGCTGGCGCGGCAACAGTCTCCCCCAGCGGGGACACACGTCGCTACCGGGGCGCATGTGAGGGTGCAGTTTGGACGGTAGCTCCTTCATCTTCCAAGAACAGCTTCTCAAGCACAGAGAGCACAGGATCTACAGAGGGTTCTAAACCCGGCGCCCGGCTTCCCAGTGATCTCTGCGTCCTCTGTGGTGAAACTCCTTCTGGTTTGACCGCCCGAAAAACCGCGTGATACGGTAATCAGTCACACCATCTTTGGCAGATCAGCCGTTGCTCGCTGATTAAGGTTGGATTTTGTCCTCGGTTGAATCGACGCCCGCCAGCACCACTCCCGCTGTCCGCAAGACTGCGCTGAACGCCGTCCATCGCCAGATGGGGGCGAAGATGGTCGACTTCAATGGCTGGGACATGCCGGTGGAGTATCCCGCGTCGATCGGCTGCGGCATCATCAACGAGCACATGGCGGTGCGCACGGGCGTCGGCATTTTCGACGTCAGCCACATGGGCGACATCCGCCTCGCAGGTCCGCAGGCTCTGGCCGCGGTGCAGCACATTTCCATGAACGACGCTTCGCGGCTTGCAGTGGGGCAGGCGCAATATTCGGCGCTGCTCTATCCGCAGGGGACGTTTGTGGATGATGTGATCGTGCACCGCTTGGCCGAGGATGAGTACCTGCTGGTGATCAATGCGGGCACGCGCGAGAAAGACTTCAACTGGGTGCGCGACAACACACGGCAGTTTGATTGCGCAGTAGAGAATCTGTCGGACGACTTCACGCAGATAGCCATCCAGGGGCCGAAGGCCGTGCGTGTTCTTCAAAGGCTGACGGACGCGGATTTGAGCGCGGTGAAGTTCTACTGGGTCACGCGAGGGTCAGTCTGTGGGCTGAAGAATATTCTGATTGCGCGCACAGGGTACACGGCGGAAGACGGTTTCGAGATTTACGTACCTGC
>PLKR01000434.1:4361-8051 GCA_003140655.1 Acidobacteriaceae bacterium
TGGAGAAGCCGGAGTTCGTTGGCCGCGCCGCGTTGGAGAAAGCGAAGACCGAAGGCGTGACGCGGACTCTGGTCGGCTTGGAGATGATCGAGCGCGGAATCGCGCGCGATGGATACAAGGTGCTCGACGGCGGCGGTCGCGAGATCGGATACGTTACCAGCGGGTCGCCCGCTCCGTTCCTCAAGAAGAATATTGCGCTAGCCTACGTGCCACCGGAGTTCGCGGCTGTGGGCACGGCGGTGAGAGTAGAGATTCGGGGGCAGGGCGTGGGAGCGCAGGTGGTGCCGACCCCGTTTTATAAGCGTCCGAAGAAAATTGCTTGACCACAGAGGGCACAGAAGGACACGAGGAATTAGAAGCTAGGAGCTAGAAGCCAACATGGCCTATCCAACAGATCGCAAGTACACCAAAGAGCACGAGTGGATTCAGGCGAGCGGGACGTCCGCCACCGTCGGCATCACCGACCACGCGCAGGAATCGCTGGGCGACATTGTGTTCGTCGAGCTGCCCAAAGTGGGCGCGGAACTCGCGGCGGGCAAGACGTTTGGCACGGTCGAGTCGGTCAAGGCGGTGTCGGATTTATACGCTCCGGCCTCGGGCACGGTGACTGAGATCAATAGCGATCTGGCCACTTCGCCGGAGAAAGTGAATAAAGATCCGCACGGCTCTTGGATGATGAAGATCACGCTGAAGAATGCGGGAGAGTTGGATGGGCTGCTCTCCGCCGCTGACTACGAGAAGTTCGTGGCAGAAGAGGCGGGACACTGAAAATCATGTGATTCCGGACACGGTGTGAGTCAGCCGACGACTGTCACAATCCAACTGACATCGAGTTACATCTAAACAACTTCCTATGCGCTACTTACCGAAATCTCCTGCCGACCGCGAAGCCATGCTAAAAGCGATTGGCTTGCGCTCTGTCGACGAATTGTTCGCGCCGATTCCGGCGGAATACCGCCTTAACCGCGACCTCAAAGTCCCGCGCCAGATGGCGGAATCGGAAATCGTGGACTATTTCCGCGAGCGCTCCCGGCAAAACGGCGAAGGCTACACCAGCTTTCTAGGTGCAGGCGCGTACTTCCATTACCGGCCCGTCATTATTGATTCGTTGATCTCACGGGGTGAGTTTCTCACCGCTTATACGCCCTACCAGGCCGAGATTTCACAGGGAACGCTGCAGTCGATTTTTGAGTTCCAGACGATGATCTGCGAGCTAACGGGCATGGAGGTGGCCAACGCCTCCATGTATGACGGCTCAACTGCGGCGGCTGAAGCGGTGATGATGGCGGTGCGGCTCACGGGCCGACGATCAGTTGTGGTGGCGCGGAGCTTGCATCCGGAGTATCGCGAAGTGCTGGCGACCTACGCGACGCATCAGGGAATGCCGCTGACGGTCGCGGGTTTTGGCGACGACGGGCGAGTGAACCTGAAAGAACTGGAGAAATCGATTACGCCGGAAACGGCGGCCGTGCTGGTGCAATCGCCAAACTTCTTTGGCACGATTGAAGACGTGGCNNGGTGTCGCTGGGTATCGTGGAACCGCCGCGTGAGGCTGACGTTATCGCCATGGAAGCGCAGTCGTTTGGCGTGCCGCTGGGGTTCGGTGGTCCGTATTGCGGCATCATTGCCACGCGGGAAAAATTTGTGCGGCAGATGCCGGGGCGGCTGGTCGGCCAGACGGTGGATAAGCAGGGCAAGCGCGGATTCGTGCTCACTCTGGCCACGCGCGAGCAGCACATCCGGCGCGAAAAGGCGACATCGAATATCTGCACCAACCAAGCGCTGGTCGCGTTGATGGTCAACATCTTTATGACGGTGTACGGCAAGGTCGGGTTGAAGGAATTGGCGAGGCAGAATCTGGCGAAGACGGCATATGCGGCGGCGCAATTCGCGAAGCACGGCAAGGTGCTGTTTGCCGGCGCGCCGCAGTTCAACGAATTCGTGTTGCAGACCAGCGAAGATCCGTATGCCATCAACAGCCGGCTGCTGGGACACAAGATGGTCGGCGGCCTGCCGCTGAAGAAATTTTATCCCGAGTTGGGGAACGCCGCGTTGTGGTGCTGCACGGAATTGACTACGCGGTCTGCGATCGACACTGCGGTGGGACTGGTCGCAGAGAGTGAACGGTCTGTACGATCCCCGAAGGAAGAAGATGTCGAGGAACTTGCTCGGTGAAGGTTAAGTCCAAGAATCAGGCGCGTGAGTGAATGTCGGCTGTGGATACGAGATGCCGAGCATGTTGGGGAGATGGAAAATGTGCCGAGTGTTCCGGGACGGGCACAAATGTACACCTCAACGAAAGCGAACCGAAGTGCAGGAACTGTTCTGGAACCGGTGTATGTCCGGATTGCGGCGGAACGGGCAGTATGGTTTCCCAGGGTCCAGAAATTCTCGATCTTGGAATCTAGAGTAGAGGGCGTTAGTGATGGAGCACATGACACGCAAGGCCACGCGCCACGTCAATCAGAACGAAGGGCTCATCTTCGAGAAATCTTCCGCCGGGAAGGCCGCGTGGAAGCTGCCGCCGCTCGATGTCCCGGAAGTGGATACCTCGAAACTTCTCGGTTCATCGGAAAGAAAAGATCTCGGAAACATGCCCGAGGTGAGCGAGATCGAAATCATTCGCCATTTCACCCGGCTTTCGACCTGGAATTACGCGATCGATCTCGGCATGTATCCGCTAGGCTCGTGCACGATGAAGTACAACCCGCGCGTGAATGAAGCAATCGCGCGAGTGGAGGGAATCGCGAACGGGCACCCTTACCAGCCGGAAAAAATCTCGCAAGGCGCACTGCACATTTTCAAAACGCTGAGCGAGTGCCTGATCGACATCACCGGCATGGATGCGATTACGATGCAGCCCGCTGCAGGTGCGCACGGCGAGATGACCGGGCTGCTCATGGTGCGGGCTTATCACCATGCGCAGGGACGTCCGCGAAAAAAGATTCTGATACCGGACTCGGCGCATGGAACGAATCCGGCGACGGCGGCCATGGTCGACTACGCGGTCGAAAATTTGAAGTCGGACTCGCGCGGCATGGTGGATATAGCCGCACTGGAAGCGCAGATGAGCGAAGATGTCGCTGCGCTCATGCTCACGAATCCCAACACGCTGGGAGTCTTCGAGCAGCAGATTCACAAGATTGCCGACATTCTGCACGCCAAGGGCGGCCTGCTTTACATGGATGGCGCCAACATGAACGCGCTGGTGGGCAAGGTGCGCCCGGGCGATTTTGGCGTCGATGTGATGCACTTGAACTTGCACAAGACATTTTCCACTCCCCATGGCGGCGGCGGGCCGGGATCGGGGCCGGTAGCGATCAAGAAAATCCTTGAGCCGTTCCTGCCCACGCCGGTGCTGGTCACCAGGGCCGATGGCGCGCTGGGTTTTGAATACAATCGCCCGCAATCGGTCGGGCGGGTGCGCGCCTTCTACGGCAACTTTGGGATGTTTACTCGTGCACTGGCTTACATCCAGGCCAACGGGCCGGATGGTTTGCGGCAAACCACCGAAGACGCGGTGCTGAATGCCAACTACATTCGCAAGGGCCTTGAGGGCGCGTACGATCTGCCGTATTCCACGCCGACCATGCACGAAGTCGTTTTCAGCGACAAGCTGCAGGCGAAAAAAGGCGTGCGCACCATGGACATCGCCAAGCGTCTGATCGACTACGGCTTCCATCCTTATAC
>PLKR01000434.1:8074-8197 GCA_003140655.1 Acidobacteriaceae bacterium
AAGAGGTGGAAGAAGATCCGCAGACCGTACTCGATGCCCCGCACTCCACACGGGTTTCACGGCTCGATGAAACGGCCGCAGCGCGGAAGCCGGTGCTGCGCTGGAAGCCGGCACAGTAAATTG
>PLKR01000434.1:8228-8410 GCA_003140655.1 Acidobacteriaceae bacterium
TCCCAATCCAGGCGCAGCGTGCAGCCGCCCGAGGACTTGTCGTAGGCGATGGTGAAGTTCTCGACCGGCGAGGGCAGCTTCGCAACCTTCATCCCCACGCGGACAAGTTCATCGCTCTCGTATTTGTAAGGGATGCCCCACTCGCCAGTCTTCTTGTTGATGATCAGAGTCCACTTGTCGGC
>PLKR01000445.1:0-658 GCA_003140655.1 Acidobacteriaceae bacterium
GCGTAAATAAATAAAGGTATCATAGTGATAAAGAGGGGCGGAGTGTCGATCGGCATTATGCTGTTGGAAAGTGGACACGGTTGCCGAGCTGAGGATGAAGTTTCGTGCCGTCTGGCCCCTGCTGGATGAACGTACGCGGCGCCTCATGGCAGCCAGTGAAGCCAAGGTATTAGGCCACGGCGGCGTGAGTCTGGTGCGCCGGGCCTGTGGGCTGTCGCGAAAAGCTATCCGTAAGGGAATCCGGGAAATTGAAGCCGGGGTGAGGTGGGAAGGTCGTATTCGACGCCCCGGGGCCGGCCGCAAACCCATTACCGTGTCCGACCCGCAACTGTTGGACAGGCTGGAAGCGACCATCGAGGAGCAGACGCGAGGAGATCCTGAATCCCCGCTGCGCTGGACTTGCAAGAGTACGCGTGCTATCGCGCAGATCCTGATCCAGGGCAAGCATCCCGTCAGCCACACCAAAGTGGCCCAGATCCTGCACGATCTGGACTACAGCCTGCAGGGGAACCGCAAAACCGAAGAGGGAGGGGACCATCCAGATCGCGACGCGCAGTTCCGTCACATCAATACCGCGGTGAAGCGCTATTTGGCTTGCCGCTGGCCGGTGATCTCCGTCGATACCAATTAGGCACGGTTCCGGATTATGCACAGTTTT
>PLKR01000445.1:691-3046 GCA_003140655.1 Acidobacteriaceae bacterium
TTTGACGCTCGGCGCTTGAAGCGTTTTGATAACTCTCTCTTTCATGGCCAAATCCGCTTCCACGTACATGTGAGTTGTGGCTGGGCTTTCGTGCCCGAGCCACAAGGCAATGACAGTGATGTCGACGCCCGACTGCAGCATGTTCATTGCAGTCGCGTGCCTGACAATGTGCGGCGAGATGCGACGTTTCTTGAGCTGTGGGCAATGCCTTGTCGCCGTGGCAGCAGCAAGTTTGAGCCGATCCGTCACACCTGTCCTAGTCATCGGGCCACCCGTACGATTTGGAAAGAGCGGGCGATCGCGGGCGAATTGGTTCTGACGCAACCACAATCGAATTTGCTTAGCGGTTGTGCGCCAGAGGGGTACCGTTCTTTCCTTGCGACCCTTGCCGTGAATACAAATTGAGGAGCTCCGATCCAGCACGATATCGCCCACCTTCATGCCGATAAGCTCGGACACCCGGGCCCCGGTGTTGTAAAGTGTGGTCAGCATGACGCGATCGCGTTGGCCGCACCACGTAGCTGCATCCGGTGCGTTGAGCAAGGCTTCGATTTCTTCCCGTGTGAGATACCCGACCAGACGCCGCTCGAAACGCTTCATCGGCATTGCCATGACACAGCGAATCGTGCCCAATGCCGCAGGGGCGATCAACCCGGCATACTGGAGGAAAGAGCGTAGTGCTGCAAAGCGTGCATTTCGACTCCGGATTGTGTTGTGGCGGTCCACTTCCAAGTGGTCGAGGAAAGCACTGACCAATGAGGTGTCGAGATCAGTGAGCTCTATTCTGGTGGAAGGTTTACGCAAACGTCGCTGGGCGAACTGCAGAAAGAGCCGAAACGTGTCCCGATAGCTGGAAACGGTTCTCGGGCTTGCGTTCTTCTGCCGGATAAGACGCTCAGTGAAGAACCGCTGCAGCAGTGATGCAAAGTTGGGTTCTGTAACTTTGGTGTTCACTTTGAACCTCCTGGCGCGAAGCGCTGGAAACGTTGAGCGGCAAGAGCCATCAGCTCGGGAATACCAGTGATGTACCAATACGTTGCGGTTATTTGAGTATGTCCGACGTAGGTGGCCAAGGCCAGAATGGCATTGTTAACATTAGCGCCCTCTTTGTACCAGGACACCAAACGACGGCAAATGAAGCTGTGCCTCATGTCCAGGATGCGCGGGAATGGGTAGCTTCCCCGCGCGACCCAACCAAGGCGCTTGCGCAACTGACCGAAGGTGTGCTCCACGGTGCGACTATCGAGGGTGGCGCCACGGGCGGAGAAAAAGAAGGACTCGTTCGCCGGGGCGGGGATCTCCTGATCTCGAAAACGCACATAGCACCGCAGAGCTTGCGTCGTACTCGGATGTAACGGGACCATTCGCGTTTTTGCATATTTGCTGCGACGAACCGTCANNAGCCGAAGAAAGCTTCGTACGTGGCGCCGCGAAGGCCATTCGTCGACGTTAACTCCCGGGCCGCGGCTAACAACTGCTCGATCTCCTCAGCGGAATAAATGTGTGGAATGAGACGGCGGCTTGTCCGACCCAATAGAGTGCTGTGCGGAATCTGCGTGGCGGAATCAAATTGTCGGCGATACTGGGCGAATCGGCGCACGATAGCAAGTCGCCGAGCCCGGTTAATTTGACTGGTGCGGGAGATACATGCCCAAGATTCGGCCAGGTCCTGCGTTAGCGGCCCGGCATGTCCAGTGCGATCAGCGAAGTGTGCGAAATCCAGCAATAAGCTGCCTTCTCGCAATAATTCGACGCCCAATTTTCGACGACAGTGCAGATAGCCTTTGGCTAGAGAAACCATGGATGACGTGCGTTTCATGCCGTCCTCCCGGGCCAAGGTAGAGCCACTGCGATGAGACGTTTCAGATCTACCTTCGTGTAGATGGTGGTTGAGTTGAGGCTTCTGTGGCGTAACACGTCGGCAATCTCTTTGAGCGAGGCTCCGGCGTCGAGTAACCGGCATGCGAAACTATGACGCAGCGCGTGGGAGCCGGGGTAAGGTTTGGAAAGACCCGCTCTCGCGTATGCGCAACGCATGGCCCAGCCCACAATCGCTGTCGTCAGCGGGCGGTCCAAGGGAGCCATGTACCGGACAAAGAGCGCCCGGCTTGGGCACTTCGGCCGCGCGTCGCGCAGGTATTGGACAATCGCGCGACCGGTCTGGACCGGCAGCGGGAGTACGTCCGCACGCCTGCTTTTGGAGCCAACAATCTGCAGCGTGCCTTGGCGCCAGTCAAAATGCTCCAACTTGAGACGAGCGACCTCCCCAACCCTTAATCCCAGATCTACCAGGCATCGAGCCATCGCATAATTACGCCGGCCGGCGACGGTGGTGCGATCAAAAGCCGCGAGGAA
>PLKR01000565.1 GCA_003140655.1 Acidobacteriaceae bacterium
TCGACGGCCCCTTCACCGAGGCCAAGGAGCTCATCGCCGGCTTCTCGATCTTGCAGGTCAAGTCCCTCGAAGAGGCCATCGAGTGGGTCAAGCGTGGCCCCAACTGCAGCGCCGGCGACTACGAAGTCGAAATCCGCCAGGTCTTTGAGATGGAAGACTTCGCACCCATCCTGTCCGAAGAGCAGATCCAGCACAAAGTAGNNCCATCGCACCATCGAAGCCTTATGGCGCATTGAGTCCGCGCGCGTCATCGCCGGCCTCACCCGCCTTACCCGCGACTTCGCCTCTGCTGTCGATTTATTGTGTGCGCGACGATATAGGATGAACGGTCGAAAGGATGAACGATCCAGCGCGCAAGGCCTCAAACTCTCATAAACACTGGTTCACAAAGGGGGGCAGGACAATCAAATGAGAAACGTAATCTACGCAATCAACACTACCCTGGATGGCTGCGTCGACCATACCAAACAATTTGTCGACGAAGAAAAACTTGAATATTTTACTCACCTCACGCGAGAGGTTGACCTGTTCGTCTATGGGCGTAAAACCTATCAATTGATGGTTCCCTATTGGCCGAATGTCCTTAAAAACCCATCTGAGACAAAAGCAGATCACGAATTTGCCCGGGCATTTGACTCCGTCCAGAAAATTGTTTTTTCACGGACACTAGACAGCGCTGAAGGTCGAAACACGAGAATTGTTCGTACGAACCTTCGCGACGAAATACTTAAATTGAAACAAGAACAAGGCAAAAATATTTTAGTCGGTGGTGTAAGTGTTCCTTCACAACTTATAGAGCTTGGCCTGGTGGATGAATATCGTTTTGTGGTTGGGCCAATCATCGCAGGAGAAGGGAGACGGTTATTAGAAGGTGTCAGCCTGCCGGAGAAATTACAGTTAAAACTTGTCGAGTCAAAGACTTTTAAATCGGGAAGTGTTGCGCTTCGTTACTTGAAACAGTGACGGAAAAGTCTGCGAAGCTGCGCTGCTGGCTCCACCCAGATAAGAAGAACGACAAGAAGAACGAGGAGAAGAACAATGAAATACATCTGTCTCGGATACTACGAGAAAGCCAAACACGAAGCCATGACCGAGGGCGAGCAACACGCCATGTTCGACGCCTGCTTCGAATACGACGATCATCTTCGCGCCAACGGGCATTGGGGTGGTGGAGAAGCGCTGCAGCCCACGGAAACCGCGTTGACACTGCATTGGAAGAACGGCAAAGTCGCAACCACGGACGGTCCCTACGCGGAAACCAAGGAACAACTCGGCGGCATTCTCGTCCTCGAGGCGCGGGACATGAATTATGCGGTGCAGCTCATCTCGCAGCATCCGGCCCTGAAGTACGGCAGCATCTTCGAAATTCGGCCAGCGGCGGACTTGAACGAAATGATGAAGGCAAGCGAGCAGCGACGGCGAAAGGATACCTCGCGATGAGGGCGGCCACGAAGGAACGAATGATCAGTGTCACGGCCTTGGTGCTGGTAATCAGCAATCGGTTTCTGATCTGCCCTGCCTCCTCGGCTAAAACCTCGTCGAAAATGCTGATCCCCGGTTATCGAGCCGTCTTGCCCAACGCGGCAACGGCGTGAGCTGGAGCGAGGCGCACCGTAAACTTGTCATCGTTTCCGCAGCTGATTACTGTTGTTTGGTTGGAATATTCCCTCACCCAGATCACCCGTTCGGGGTTCACAAAGACTTCCAGGCCGTCCACATCTTCAAACATTACAAACTCCATGATGCCTCCTTTTCGCCATCCCTGGGTGCCCTCTTTAGGAATCTCGGAATCGCCCTGCGACTCGTGCGATTGTACAAATGTTGAAACTTGATAGCCAAGAGGGAAGCTGTTGATCAATCGCCATTGCACAAGTGATCCCAGCGGTCCGCCTATGAGACGAGTTCTGATCTCGGCGTCCTTCCTGACCCGCCGACTTGCAACTGGAAACCAGAAACCGGAAACTAGAGACTATGCTTCTCTCTCTCTCGGGCAAAGTAGCTCTAATCACAGGCGGCTCACGCGGCATCGGCGCAGCCACGGTTCGCATGTTCACCGCAGCGGGCGCGAAGGTCGTTTTCAGCTACCAGAAGGCGCAATCGCAGGCCGATGCTCTGGCGAAAGAATGCGGCGAGTCGAGCTGCCGTGCCGTCGCCAGCAGCCTCGACAGGCCGAATTCCGCTCGCGCTCTGGTTGCCGATGCGGTCCAGCACTTCGGACGCCTCGACATTCTCGTTGCCAACCACGGCGTTTGGCCCGCGCAAGATGTAGCCATCGACAAGATGACCGACGAGCAATGGCGCTCCACTCTTTCCATCAACCTCGACGCCGTCTTCGGCCTGGTCAAATACACGGTGGCGCAGATGAAAGCGCAGCCGCGAACCGGATCTGCCGCCGGACACATCGTCCTCATCAGCTCCACAAGTGGCCAGCGCGGGGAGGCGTTTCATTGCGATTACTCCTCNNCACGCTGGATGACCCGAAAAGCGGCGACCAGGTTCGGCGGACCATTCCGCTGGGGCGCGTAGGCACGCCGGAAGAGATTGCGGCTCCGGTGCTCTTCTTGTGCACCGAACACGCGGGCTTTATCTCCGGCGAAATCTTCAACGTGAACGGCGGAGCCGTGCTGGTGGGGTAAGCTAGTCAGCAAATTCCGCCCGCGCACGACGCCATTGGTTGTTTCTGCATCCAACAAAATGCGGAACTCCGCACTGCTTGTGTGGAGCGGACACTCCTGTCCGCTTGCCTGCAGTGTCGAACAGCTCGCGGGCAAGAGCCTGCCCTGAGCCTGCCGAAGGGTGCCCGGCCACACAAGCAGCGCCGCAAGCAGCTACAATTTCCTGTTCGGGCATCACACTACCGTTTGAATGAAACATCTATTTCTCATAATTGTGCCGGCATTCACGCTGGCGACCTCTGGCTGGGGAGCGCCCGGCGCTGCAACCCAGGCAGCCGCGCAGGTTTCTTCACAATCTGCAGCCAGCCCAGCGGTTCCCGGGGATCAGGGAAAAGACCGGCGAGACGGTCAGGAAAATGCCCGCCAGGCGCGCGCGCTGCTCGATCAGGCGCTCCAGGCATTAGGCGGCCAGGCCTTCTTAAACATCCGCGACATGCAGCAGGAGGGACGCACCTACAGCTTCTATCACGGGCGCCCCACCGGCACCGGAGCGTTGTTCTGGCGATTCGTGGAGTATCCCAACAAGGAGCGAATCGAGGTCACGAAAGAGCGGGACGTGGCTTACATCTACACTGGCGACAAGGGTTACGAAGTCACCTTCAAGGGCCCGCGCGAGGTAGAGAAGAAGGATCTCGAAGACTATCTCCGGCGCCGCAGATTGTCCCTGGAAACTGTCCTGCGCTCCTGGATCAACGATCCCGGCGTGGCGCTCTTCTATGACGGCAACGCTCTGGCTGGCAACCTTGCGGCGCAGCAGGTCACGCTGATCAACGCGAAAAACGAAGCAGTGAGTCTTTACTTCGATGTAGACTCGCACCTTCCCATCAAAAAAAGCTATCGATGGCGCGATCCGGTGGACAAAGAGCGCAACGTCGAGGAAGAGGTCTACGACAATTACAAACCGACACACGGCGTGATGGCGTACTTCAGCTTCACCCGCTACTACAACGGAGACATGCAATCCCAGCGCTTCATAAATTCGGTTCAATTCAATCAGGGGCTAAACCCAGCCATGTTCGACCCTAATTCCGGCTACGATCCAAATAAGGCTGCCAAGAAACACTAGAGTAATCCTCAGCGTTGAAGCCCTAAAGATCACCGTTTCCGGACATAACTCACTGACACGCCTCTGTTTAGAGCAGTCCAAGCCTTAACCAGGAAGGTTCCTAATCGGCTTTGCGCCACGCACTGTGGCTTTTTTACCACAGTCACGTTTGGCACGGCGGCTGTAATCTATTCATTATTCGGGACATACACAGATACCTTTGACTCAGGAGCAGACAGTCCGCTCGGCTGTGGAATGCAGTGGAGTCGGACTCCACAGCGGCGCGCCCGTCTCCATGCGAATTCTTCCCGCTCCGCCTGGAAAGGGAATTGTCTTTCGTCGCATCGATCTGGATGGCTTTGAGGTCGAAGCCATCAGCCGCAACGTAGCTCGCGTAAGCTACGCCACCAGCCTCATGAAAAAGGGCGTGCTCATCTCCACCACCGAGCACCTGCTCTCGGCTTTCATCGGCTTGGGCGTGGACAACGCCATCGTGGAGATCGACAACCTCGAACTCCCCATTCTGGATGGCAGCGCTCTCCCGTTTGTCGAGCTGATCCAGGAAGCCGGCCTCCGCAAACAGCGGCGCCCGCGCAAGTATCTCAAGATTCTTCGAGAAGTAGAGATGCGGGAGGGCAACAAGTTTATCTCGGTCTATCCCGCCGGCAGCTATTCCGTCTCTTACTCGATCAACTTTCCTCACCCGCTGATCGGGAAAGAAACTTTGCAGGTGGAGCTTTCCAACGGCAGCTATCTGCGCAAGATCGCAGGCGCGCGCACCTTCGGCTCACGCGAGGACGAGAAAGCCATGCGCGATATGGGACTGATCCGCGGCGCTTCCCGGGAGAATTGCATCGTGCTCACGCGCGACGGAATCGAAAACGGGCCGCTCCGCTTTCCCGACGAGTTCGTAAGGCACAAAGTCCTCGATCTGGTCGGCGACCTGGCCCTGCTGGGCAAGCCAATCCTGGGCAGGATCGTTGCCGACCGTGCCGGTCACGCCATGCACACCGCGCTAGTCTCTCGCATCCTGCGCGACAAGACCCTGTGGGAAGAAGTCACGCTTTCGGAAGAAGAGCATGACACCCCAAGTTCCTATAGCGCTCACGCCTCCGCCGGATCCTCGCTCTGAGGCGGATACAGCGTTGCCGCACCTCATATCGATGTGAGGACGGCAGTCACCCCGCGATGATTCGCTCTTCGAGAAGCCCGCGATGGTCGACCGCTTCACCGGTAGTGACCTGGGCGAACCGGGTGAATGTTCCGGCCGGAACATTGTGCTAAATGTTCCAACCGGAACATTTTAAAATGGCAAAATCTTGCGGCGTAAGTTGTTGATTCCTCGTGCAG
>PLKR01000076.1 GCA_003140655.1 Acidobacteriaceae bacterium
CCGAGCCCGGTGCCAGGTGTCGTCAGCACAGCCGCTATCGTCGTCGGCGACGTCGCTGGAACCGCCCAATATTCCGTCCGCACGGTTCCGTCATCGAGCTGGAAGACGACGTCGTAGTAAGTCCCCGCTGGAGTCGCGCCAACGTTGGGAACCAATTGCGCGACAAACGCTCCCTCGGGTCCCAATGTGACCGCCAGATTGCCGGCCGTCACCGCGTATCCGTCCGCGGACACGAACGACGGCCAGGTAATAAGCGCCGTGCCCTCAGCGGCTGTTCCATCGGCTCGGTAAANNACGAGCTCGCGGGCAACGCCAATACGACCAACAAAATTAGCACCAGCGAGATCAGCGCCTTCGCCATTATCAGGAAACTCGTGTTATTTTCTGCGAACGATCTGGGCATTCCTGTTTCTCTCCTCGTGAGCGCGTACGACCCTGGCTCGGAACAATAAGAAAGCCGCTCTGCCGAGCGGCGCGCTTCTCGCATATTTTCTCCAGGCGCAACCCGAATGTCAGTCTGAGCCCTGCACTCCGAACTTCTCGGCCCCGTGCCCCACTCGCGTCTCCAGAAACCGCCGTACACTCGCCACATACACATCGGCAAAGTCGACCACAGGCCGGCGCCCTTCGATCAGCGCCATGGCCTCTTCTATTCCCCACTCCTGGGCACATAATACCGCCAGCGTCATCATCGGAGCGCGGTGTACCCCCGCGGCGCAATGAACGTAAAGCCGCGTCTCCGGCTCGTCCAGCGCTTCCATCGCAAAATCAACGCCGCGTTTCAGCAATTCCGGAGGCTTCGCCATAAAATCGTCGTCGGTCGGATTCCACAGCACGCGTATCCCGTACGGCTCCGCGAGCGGCCTGTCGTCGAACTCGACCTGCATGTTGAGCACGTGGGTCACACCGGCTTGAGCCAGCTCCTCCATGTTCCTCGCGTTCCATATCCCACCACCCAGCGCAACTCGTTCCGTGATCCAAGTCATATCCATGCGGTGTTCCGTTTTTGCCTTCCTGCCGCAATCCGCAAATCTTCGACGTATGATTATTCTGATTCTACGTCACCCTCCCCGCCACTTGGCCGCAAATGGAAAAAGGGCGCGATTTACTGTCGCGCCCTTCAGAGTTTCTGTTTTTTCGACTCTTAAGTTTAGGATATCAAATCGGAGGGGGGTGTACCGCCAACTTTTCGATATTTATTTTCGCCTTGCTTTGAGTGACTTACCCTGAAATTGTAATTCTTACCCTCTTGACAACAATTCCGCCCCCCCATCCCCAAAGGCAATTTCTCCATCAAACCCCCCGCGAGCAGGATTCGCGAGAGTTGGTCGAGCGCATCCTGCAGGAACCGCTCGACGGTTCTCTGGGTGCAACTGAGAAGTCGCGCGACCTCGGGTACGGTGTATTCTTCCAAAATATTCATGGCCAGCAGTTTCTTTTCGAGTGCGTTCAGCTTTTCGATCGCCTGTTCCATGTCGGCCACAAAGATCACGACGTCCTCAAAGTTCCTCATTGTGTACGACGTGACCCGTGACCGGAAGAACTCCCTTCCCAGCAACGACGGCAGCCTCCCCACTTCCACCGAGGCCCGAGCATACCGCCGCAGCAGCGCCACCGTGCGCCGGCGGTAGGGCCACATTTCCATCTCCGTCTCGCAAGACAGCACTGACGGGGGCGGTTCCGCCTGCCCCATCAGAGTCCATCCGTGTGCTCTCGTCGTTTGTGCGCTAGTCATGCCCGCACCGCCATCGCCACACCCTCCAGGGATTCAATGCGGGCCGGGTGCTGAAGATCTTCTCGTTGAACTTCTGTTCCTTGCGTCCGCGCTTTCCGGCGCGAACGCGCTTTGCGGGGTGGCGCCTCCCCGGGGTTCGGCATTGCTTCTAAACGCGCACGGCAGCCGGCGCAGTACACTCCATCCGCTCCTTGAGGACGAAGCCACAATCCGCCGCACCGCTCGCAATACTTCAGTTCGACTCGCATTTCTGAACCTTCCATCCTGTCTATAAAATTCATGATTGCCTCTCTATATGAATGAACAACATCAACAAACAAAAAGCCCTGGTACCGATTTCTCGGCCCAGGGCCCGTTTCTCTTACGATGACCTGTGGTGCTATTTAGTTAGGAATCAAAGGACTACTGCAGCCTCGCGGCTCCCACCGCCTCCGCCTGTCGGAAGTAACCCTCCTCGTAGCCTGACTTGAGCACTTGCCCGTTCTGCACAATGACGCTCAAACGCCCGTTGAAGTGAATCGCCTGCAATAACCGCTGCATCGCTGCCGAGAGCACTTCCGCCGAGCGTACCTTCCGGCGGAACTCTCCGAACCTTCGCTCTTCTTCGTTCTCATGAGACTGTATTTCTATCATGGCTGACGACCTTCCTTGCAGTATAAGTGCATTGTAAGACATATAACACAATCATCCTATAACTCACAAACTGCTGAGTCAAGACATGGCTACGCATTCGACACTTACGAAAGTAGGTGCTACTTTGGAAGTATGACAGGGGCAGCGATGGTCATGGGAGAGAAAGATGGCTATCTCATCAAATAATATGACATTGCGAGACAAAAATCGCAGCTTGAGTGATCGAGATACTGCTATTTCACGTTGCTGTAGGAGCATTGTGCGTTCATTCGTTGTAAGGTTCATATCGCGAAGTGTGGTCGTGCAGTGGTTGCCCAGCGCGTGATCAGCCCTCACTGATCGCTTCGATAATGAG
>PLKR01000547.1:0-4350 GCA_003140655.1 Acidobacteriaceae bacterium
ACGATGATAGCAGGGTCGCCCCTAGAAGCGTCGGGCGCGCCAACCCACGAGTTTACAGAGCAGAGGATGGTTTCTCAGCCAGCAGCCGAACGCGTTTGCCGAAAATTGAGCCATGTATGGCAAAGAGCGGCCCGATGACAAGGTATAACCACCCCGCCCATCCCGGACTCTTGAATGCCACCAGAAACGACGTGACGCCGACCAGCGCGAGCACCCCGTTCTCCTGCATCGCAACGCGCGTTTCCAGGACTTCGACCGGATTCAATCCCAGTTCCCGGCGCAGTCTATACGCGTGACCATACATGAGAACAAAGAGGAGAAACACGGCGGCGAATCCGATAGCGTAGATTCGCATCAGCACTGACCCTTCGTGCCATCCCAGGTTGGCGGTCACATCGGCACCCATGATCTCTGAAAACAGAAGCGTGAAAACAAACTTCAAGGGATAAACATAGAACAGCACCAGAAAAAGCAGAACCACATTGAGGAACACCGTATAAGGATCCTCCAACCCATAACGGCGTGAGAATTTGTAGTGCGTACGCCAGATCATCGCCAACTGGGCAAAGCACGCCGCGAAAGGCAGAAAGCCGCGCATGTCGGCCATCAGTTCCGCATAGCTGTGCGGCACTTCCAGCGACACCACCAGCAACGTAATGGCGAAGCCGAAGATGACGTCGCAAAACGCTTCCAGGCGCGTGATCTCGCCCGCGCGCCAGCGGAAGTACTCCTCCGGAACTATCCCCGGCCGGTGCGGCGTGCCTGCATGGGCCTGCGATCCCGGCTGCGGCGCGTCCCCGGACGAAGTGGTAACGGGGGCCGCAGTATTTGTGCTTTCCGTCATGCCGTTGATTGTCCACGCTCAATAGCCGGTTGGCAATTGAAAATCGACTCGCGCGGTCCGCCGAAGCCGGACCATCAGCCACACCGAAGCCACGAATAGAAGCGGGGAAGAATAAAATCCCGGCGCCGGGCGCGGAAANNAGCGGCCGCAATCCGCGCATGCCGCGCGCCGCCACTGGGGTGAGGCAGAACAGCAGTCCGCAAATCACGATCAGGGTGACCAGCCACTCTCGAAACTCGAATGTGGGCATGGGAAACCAGCTCCAGCGTGATCGCAAGATGGTCACGGTTGGGTTGTACACGGCAAGAAAACCCGTGGTGGCCTCATCCAGGATGTGCAGCGCGAACGCCACGCACAGCGCAAACCACGCACTGCCAAAGCCCGACGCTGAAAGTGCAGGTGCTGATTTCACAGATCGTCACACGAGATCGTCACACGGCATCGCCTGTCACATGAATTCTCAATCACCCATCGGATACTTAGCAATCGAAAATCGGCCATGGAAACCGCACTGATGGCCACGGCAACCGCAGTCACCCGGCTTACCGCGCTATTTCACTCATCAGCGCCAGCAGATTTTCTTCGGTGTCGCGAAAAAACGTCATCCACAAGTCGTGCGCCGGCATTTTCGCGATGAGGTGCGGCTCGTCCTCGAAGTGCACTCCGCTTTCTTTCAGTTTTCCATATGCCGCCTGAATGTCGGGCACCGCAAAATACAAAACCGAGCTGGGATGATCGAACTCCGGCTTCTCCGCCCGCGCCAGCATCAGCCGCACCCCGCCGCAATCGAAAAACGCCAGCCCCGGCGGCGCTTTGAAAAGCAGCTTCAGTCCCAGCTTGTCTTGGTAGAAGGCCGCAGCGCGGTCTACATCTTTCGCGTTGATGGCAACCTGGCCAAGGCGCGTGATTCCAATTCCGGTCGAAGTTGCGCTCATCTTTTGACCTCCAGGGCTATATTAGTTCCTGCTCCCGCGGCTTTGTCCGTTTTTCGTAACAAGCGCAAACTCTCCGTTGCAACTTCCCTCCGGCATTCTATTATTCGCCGCGCGTCTTCCCCTCCCTTATGTTTGGCCGTGATTTTCATCCTGCACCGGGATCCTCGCGGATCTCTTAGCGTCAGACCTTAGTCCTAACCAGAAAGGAAACCGCAGCCATGTCCGTAAAGATGCTCCTCACTGACCCCACCAACGCACAAAAAAGCGTCACCGTGAAGTCCGATCCAACCAGAATCGATCCGTTGAAACTGAAGCTCGGCAAACATCCGCCGCGCCACGATCCGCGAACTTTGCTGTTCGCCACCTACGCCACGGCCGCCCTGCCCGCTCCGCCTCCCAGCCTTGATCTGACGGCCAAAGTGAAAGTCCCCTGGGGCATGATGGATAACGCTCAGGTCGGCGACTGCACCTGCGCCGCCGCTGGCCACCTCATGATGGAGTGGACCGCCAATGCCCAATCCAAAACATTCACGCCGTCCGACGCGCAAATCATAGCCGCCTATTCCGCCGTGACCGGCTACAACCCCAAGACTGGAGCTAACGACAATGGCGCCCAGGAAATCGACGTGCTCAACTACTGGCGGCAGACCGGCATCGCCGGTCACAAGATCCAGGCTTTCGTCGCTCTTGAACCTTCCAACCACACCCACATCATGGATGGGACCTGGATCTTCGGCGGCTGCTACATCGGATTGTCCTTGCCCAAGACTGCGCAGGCACAAACCCAGAATCACCAGCCCTGGTCTGTAACTTCGCTAGGCACAACTGGCGACGGCGCACCCGGCTCCTGGGGCGGACACGCCGTCCCCGTGGTCGCTTACGACTCCCGCAGCCTCACCGTCGTCACCTGGGGCGCGCTGCAAACCATGACCTGGGGCTTCTGGGCGGCCTACTGCGACGAAGCCTACGCCATTCTTAGCCCCGATTTTCTCAAGCCGAAAGGCGGTCAGCCCGTCACGCCCAATGGCTTCAACCTGGCGCAGTTGCAGGAGGACTTGGCCGACTTGAAGTGAAGTAACGGACGAGCACCTAATCTTAAGGTCTCAGGTGTTAGGCGTCAGGCAAAGTCCTAAGACCTGGCACCTAAGGCAGCCGCTCTTTGCCCGGAACGAACAGAATCCGGTTGGGCATTGGGATTGGTTTGGGTGGCGTGCACGTGCGTCGCTTGTGCTCCCTCGCAACGCTCCGCAGGCGCAGAGTGACTGCCAGCTCGTAATTGCGCTCCACAAAACTTAAGAGCTCAGGTTGCAATTGACGCGCCGAACAGGTCTCGTAGAAACTAGGCTCTGGCGCTAAGTGCACACGCTTTCCCATTCCGATTTGGAATGTCTGCCCGTGGTCAAAATGAAATCGAGCACGATCACGCGCACAGTGTGATTCTTTTTATCGCCAGTCTCAGCCGTACCATTTTCTGAAGGAGCTTCATTCTACTTTGCGTTTGACCCGCCGTGAATTTGCGCATTCGGCCCTAGCCGCAGGCATTGCAGCCGCGCTGCCGGCCAGTCTGTTTTCAGGATGCAGCGTGTCGTCGAATGCCGCGCGTACGACGGGTTCCGCGGCTCTCTCCAGTTCCCACGCCACCCCCTTTGATTCTTCTTCCGACATTCCGTTTCCCAAGGGCTTCTTCTGGGGCGCCGCCACCGCCGCGTATCAAATCGAAGGCGCATGGAAAGAAGACGGCAAAGGCGAATCGATCTGGGACCGCTTCTCGCATACNNTCTCGATTTCCTGGCCGCGCATTCAGCCCGCCGGGTCCGGCCCGGCGAATTTCAAAGGCGTCGATTACTACAGCAGCCTCGTTGATGCCTTGCTGGAAGCGCGAATCCGCCCTTTTGTAACGCTCTACCACTGGGATTTGCCGCAGGCCCTGGAAGATGCCGGGGGCTGGCCCAATCGCGATACGGCTTCTCGTTTTGCTGACTACGTGGACGTTGTCGCGCGCGCGCTCGGCGACCGCGTTTCCGATTGGATGCTGTTCAACGAACCCTCCGCCGTTATCGATCTGGGTTATCTGGAAGGCACGCATGCTCCTGGGCGCAAAAGCCTCCTCGACTTCCTGCGCGCTTCGCACACGGTAAACCTGGCGCAAGGCGCGGGCTTTCGAGCGCTAAAGTCAACTCGCCCGTCCGCGCGTGTAGGAACAGCGTTCAGCATGTCAGCGTGCGAACCGGCGACGAACTCCGAAGAAGACAAACTGGCGGCGGAGCGCGCCCATGCCATCACCAACCTCTGGTTTCTGGAGCCCGCGCTCAACGGGCGCTATCCGGAGGCGCTGGCGTTTCTCCCGGAAACTGCCATGGGAATTAAGTCAGGCGACCTCGACAAGATGCGGGCACCGCTCGATTTCATCGGCATCAACCTTTACTACCGCACCATCGCAGCGGCGCTCGGCGTCATGGAGCGGCTCTCCCACACACAGCAATGGCTGTTCCCGGTAAAGACGACGGGGGGCCAGCAAGGTCCGAAAACCAGCAACGGATGGGAAGTTTGGCCGCAGGCGATGTATGACAT
>PLKR01000547.1:4376-7387 GCA_003140655.1 Acidobacteriaceae bacterium
ATCGCCGACGGCGCGGACGTCCGCGGCTATCATGCCTGGAGTCTGATCGACAACTTCGAATGGGCGGAAGGTTTCAGCCAGCGCTTCGGATTGGCCTACGTAGATTTCAAGACGCAGCAGCGTACCATCAAGGAATCGGGTAGATGGTACGCGAAGGTGGCCGCAGAGAATCGTGTAGGACTGGGCTGGCTCCCTACTTCGCAGGGTCTGCCAGCTTGAGACGATCCCGTTCCTCAGCGAGCTTCTGCTGCAGCGCAGGATTCACCAGCGATACGGGCACCTCGACGCCTCCAACCTTGAACTCGGTGGGATCGAACGTGGCATACCCATCCTTCTGACCCATGTGCCCGGAAATTGTGATCCAGACGTCTTTCCCGCCAATCTCGGTCAGAAACTCCCCGTGGACCGTGTCTCCTTCATAAGTGACCTTCTGATCTTTGATGTTTGGCGCTCCGTCGCCGACGTTCGAGTCCGGAGACAACCCCGCCCCACTCGCGCCCAACACTTTGTTGATCGCAGCACTAACCGCGTCGGAGTTGATGTGCGCTTCAGCCTTCGAGCTTTGTGGTGCTTGCGAATTTTGGACGGGCTGGGATGCTGCGGAATGTCCCCCGCCGGTCTGCGATTGCTGCGTTTGCTGAACTTGTGGCGCGGCCGGCTCTAGCTGGTCCGCTTTCTGGCTGAGTGATTGGGCATTGGATGATTGGGCGTTCGCCGCAGCCTGCGGCGGTTGCGCCACCGGTGCTGGCTTTTTCAACAGCAGAACAATGGCTACGAGCAAAGCTGCCAGCGTCGCAATGCTAATGATGCGGTCCAGCTTGAGTTTCATGAAGGCTCTCTAGGTTCATCCTAGTGGCAGGGGAAAAATAAAATCAGGTTACGTCAGTCACGTGAAGTTCATGCTAACTTCCTGCTAAGCAGCTCATTCACCAACTGCGGATTGGCCTGGCCTTTGGAGGCCTTCATCACCTGGCCGACGAAGAATCCGATCACGGTCTTCTTGCCGGCGCGGTATTGTTCGAGCTGCTTGGGGTTCGCGGCAACGATTTCGTCGATGATCTTTTCGAGCGCCGATGTGTCCGACGACTGCTGTGGGCGGCCTTCTTCGTCGTACACTTCAGGGAAGTCTTTGTTGCGCTCGAAGCAGAGATCATAAAGGTCCTTGAGCATCTTGCCGGAGATGGCGCCGCTCTCCACCAGATCGGCGGATGCCGCCACGCCTTTCATCGAAATCGGTGACTGCTCAATCTCCGCGTCCCTGGCCTTTAGACGGCCCATCAGTTCGCTCTGGACTAGGTTCGCCACGCGCTTGGGATTCCTCGCGGCCTTCGCCGCGGCCTCGAATTGATCAGCGAGCGACTTCGAAACCGTCAGCACTTGTGCGTCGTATTCGGTAATCCCATATTCCCTTACCAGGCGCGCGCGGCGTGCTTCGGGCAACTCGGGCAAAGTCTTCGTGATCTCGGCTTTCCACTTTTCATCCACCACTAGCGGCAGCAAGTCGGGCTCGGGGAAATACCGGTAGTCGTGCGCCTGCTCTTTCGAACGCATGCTGTAAGTCTTTCCTTCGTTCGAGTTGTAGAGGCGAGTCTCCTGCGCGATCTTGCCGCCACCGTCGATCACCTCAATCTGGCGCGCGATCTCGTAGACGAGCGCCTCGCGGATGAAGCGGAACGAATTCACGTTCTTGATTTCGGTCTTCGTCCCCAACTCTTTCTGACTGCGCGGCCGCACGCTGATGTTGGCGTCGCAGCGCAGCGAACCCTCCTCCATGTTGCAGTCGCTGACCCCGGTGTAAAGGATGATCTCCTTCAACCGCGTAAGGTATTCGTGGGCCTCGTCGGGCGTGGCGATGTCGGGCTCGCTGACGATCTCGATCAGCGGCACGCCGGCACGGTTGAGATCAATGGCAGTCTTTTCGTCGGCGTCGGGAAAGCCTTCGTGCAGGCTCTTGCCCGCGTCTTCTTCGAGATGCACACGGGTGATCCCGATTTTCTTTTTGCCGCCGTTCTTGTCGCCCGCGACCTCGATGAATCCATGCTCGGCCAAAGGCTTGTCGTACTGCGAAATCTGATAACCCTTGGGTAGGTCGGGATAAAAGTAATTCTTGCGCGCGAAGATCGAAGTCTCATTGATGCTGCAATTCAGGGCCATCGCGGCCAGGGTGGCAAACTCGACCGCCTTGCGGTTCAGCACCGGCAAAGCTCCGGGCATCCCCAGGCAAACCGGGCAAACATTCGTGTTGGGCAGAGCGCCGAATCGCGTGGAACAAGAGCAGAAGATCTTCGAAGCCGTCAGAAGCTGAACATGCACTTCGAGTCCGATGACCGGCTCNNTTGATTGAACCGGGATCTGGATTAAAAAAAATGCAGATCGATCTTGGTAAAATATCTGGAATCAGCTAGTTACGGGCTTGGGGTCTGGGTCGAATCTGGCTAAAATATTGGAAGCAAAGGACTTGCTTGCAAAATATTCCATTCAAAGGACTTAGACTGCTACTCCCTCCGCAAAGCGCCGTAAAATCAGGGAGTCCTGACCGTAAAATATTGCATTCAGGGGAGTTATCTCATTGCTATTCAGATGTCAANNGATCAAATGCGTATAGGAATAGGATTACAGGCTGGAGAATCGAAGTCAAGGAAATTCCGCGGTCCCTTTTCCCACCGCCGGTCGCTCGAGAGCATGATTAAGCCGAATGTTTTTTCGTTCCGTGCTTCTCCGGCCGGATCAGAAATGCAGACAAACATCCAGCGAGAAGCACGCCTACCGAGATTATTAGCGCNNCTGCCCGCCTGGCGCGAAGCGTTGAGCACACCGGAAGCAACGCCCGACAGCTTGGCGCCGACGGTTCCGAGAAGTGCGGAAGTCATTGGCGGGACGGTCAACCCCACTCCCGCACCCATGGCCAGCAGTTGCACACCAAGCGCCCGGTAGGAAGTATTCTGGCCGATTCCAATCAGGGTCAGGCATCCGATTGCGAGCAGCGCCTGGCCGATCACCATCGGCATACG
>PLKR01000482.1:0-7728 GCA_003140655.1 Acidobacteriaceae bacterium
CTTTTTATAGAACTCATTGACCCCGGTGTCCGCCATCTCAATGAGTGTAAACGCCTGATTTCGTCAGTTGACAATTTCTTGTGCAAGCAGGTCGGGCATGTTTTGCAGCGGTGCCACGCTGCTATTGCAACTTCGCGTACTCCGCCCTGGCTTCCTTAAGGATGGGGATCTCCGGATCGGCATCTTTCCAGAGGCTGAAGAAATCCCGATAGGCGGTTTTGGCCTTGGCCGAATCCCCGGAGAGCGCATAGGCGCGGGCCAGTCCCAGATGAGCCAGCGAGGCCAGCGGGCAGTTAACAGCCAGTCCGCGGTGATCGACGAACTTCTGGAATTCGCGGGCGGCAGAGGCTCCGTCGTGCGTGGCGAGGTAGGCTTCGCCTCGGATGTAGGGCGCGTACATAGTGCCGATTTGAAATGGAGGAGGCTCGCCGAATTCGTAGGGTGCGACCGCTTCCAGAGCCACCATGGCATCGCCGGGCTTCCGATTCCCCAGCGCGATCGCGGCCCGGACAATCGGAAACCAGTAAAGCTTCAGAGTGGTGTTGGTGGGATAGGCTTTCTCCAGTTCGTCGGCGAGGGCGCGAGCGTGCGGGAGGTCGCCAGCGCGGGCGAAAGCGACCGCGGCGAGGACTTTGACGTCGCGTCCCGGCGACAGGCTAAGAGCTGCATTCGCTGCTTGGCGCCCCTGGGTGGAGTTGCCGAACTCGGCTTCGCGCAGCGCGCCGTTGGCTTGCCAGAGCGCAGCGGTTTCCTTGGAGTCTGCGCGTACCGCAGAATCGACCGCGCGGCGCGCGAAGTCACGCGCCGCGCCGAGACGGCCGTAATAACCTTCGGTATCCGACTGCGCCGCCAGTAGAGGATCTTCATCGCCCGGTTTGCCCGCTCCCCATGCAACATGCTGCGCCATGGCCGCCGTGTCGTTCTGAAGAAAGGCGAGGTAATAGGCCATTAAGTGCAGCGAGCCGGCATCAAGCTTAAGGGCGGCAGCGCTATCGAGCGCGGCCTTGGCCTTGTCGAACTGCCCGAGCGCCAGGTAGACGAGACCGATATTCTGGTAGCCAACAACCGTGTCGGGAGCCAGTTCAATGCCCTTCTTAAGCTCAGGGAGTGCCTGGTCGTACTGGCCGAGAGCCGAGTAGTTTGCGCCCAGGTTGCCGTGAGGAACCGAGTCGTTAGGATAGCTTTGCACCCAGAGCTGGTAGGTCTGCGCTTCTTTCTCAAGTTCGCCGGTAACGATGTAGTAGTAGTTTGCCGAGATGCGTAATTTCTCGCGCTCGCTCACCCGATCGCGCAGCTTGTAGGCCTTCTCCAGTTTCTCCGCGGCGCGGGTGGGCTGCCCCAGGTTTGAATAGTTCAAGCCCAGCAACGCATAAGCGGTCGCGAAATTAGGGTCGAGTTCGATGGCGCGCTTGTAGAACGAAATGGCTTCGGCTGGCCCCTTCTCACGAGCCACGCGCACTCCCATGCTGAAGGCCTTGAGGGCTTCGAGCGAGTTGGTGGTGGCTTCGATCGGGACGTCGAACTTCTGCACCGAGGCCAGAGATTCTCCCAGCTTGGTGCGCATCGAGGTGGCGACTTGATCGAGCGTCTTCAGCACGCCCTCCTTGGCCGCGGCTTCGCCTTGCTCCTTGGCGAGAACATCGCCGGTGTTGCAGTTGACCGCTTCAAGACCAATCACGTATTGCGTTCCCAGCCGTGAGATGGATCCGTTGAGCAAGGCCTTCGTCCCGGTGCGCAGGCAGATTTCGCGGGCTACGTCGAGGGTGACTTTGTCGCCCGGCTTGCGGCCCATAAGTTGCATGGTTTCGCCGACGCGGCGCTCCGAGAGAATGTTGAGGAATGGCGACTGCCCTAGATCAACCGCCAATGCCTGCTTGAGCGCATCATCGAAGACAGCGTCTCCGGTCTTGTTGTCAAAGTCGGCCAAAACGATTGTGTCTTTTTCCGTGAGCGGCGTAGTGGCAACAGAAGAGGTCGAGCGCGAGCGCCAATAAACAGCTCCGGCGATCAGAGCCACAACTACAACGGCGGCGGGAACCAGGACCGTCCAGATTTTCCCGCCTGCGACCGGAATCTCTGCGGCTTTCACCGCGCCCGATGACCCTGACAATGACCCGGACGAAGCAACTGCAGGCGCCGAACCAGAAGTTGGTGGCGTCTGCCCCGGCGTCTGAATGGTCGGCGTTTGAATCGACGGAGATCCACTGTCTCGTGCAATCGGCATCGTCCCCGACGTAGCCGCCGCAGGTCGACCGCTCGCAGTGTCCCGTTTCAGCCGCTTCAATTCCGAGCGCATCTCCGCCGCGCTCTGATAGCGCATCTCGCAGTCTTTCTCCAGCGCCCGGTTGATGATGTCTTCGAGCTTCGACGGAAGGTCAGGATTCAGACGTACCGCCGGAACCGGGTCATGATCCAGAATCTCGCGGAAGATGAGCGCAGTGCTGTCGCCGCGAAAAGGCAACTGCCCGGTTGCCATCTCATAGAGGACGGCTCCAAACGAAAACAGATCGCTGCGGGCATCCAACTCTTTCGCCCGCGCCTGTTCAGGCGACATGTAGGCAACCGTGCCCAGCGTTGAACCGGGGCTGGTCAGTTGCGCCCCCGCGATTTCGGTTCGCGTATCCTCGCTCTGCCCACTCGCATCCGCCATGACCTTGGCCAGGCCGAAATCGAGCACCTTGGCATGGCCACGCTTGGTCACAAAGATGTTGGCGGGCTTGATGTCGCGGTGCACGATCCCTTGGGCATGAGCTGCGTCCAGCGCATCCGCAATCTCGATCGCCAGCGACAGAATGAGTTCGATTTCCAGCGGGCGGCCGGCGATGCGGTGCTTCAGCGTCAGCCCGTCAAGAAACTCCATTGCGATGAACGACTGCCCATCGTGCTGCGCGATTTCGTAGATGGTGCAGATNNTGCAGATGTTGGGATGGTTGAGAGCCGACGCCGCCTGCGCCTCCCGCTGGAAGCGCGCCAACGTCTGGGGATCTTTGGCGAGCGCATCGGGCAGAAACTTCAGCGCTACGAATCGGTGCAGGGTTAAGTCCTCAGCCTTATAGACCACGCCCATGCCCCCGCCGCCCAGCTTCTCAGCGATGCGGTAGTGCGAGATGGTTTGGCCAATCATCAGGGGCAAATCTTACGTGGGCGAAACCGGCAAGTCAATGAAAGTGGGGGAGAAGGTGGTGGCTCAAGAGGATGGTTGGCGAAAAATCGCCATATCACTCGTTGACGGGGTTCTGAGTACTATCATCCGATTACGACAGTTGAATTGCCAGGAACTCTTGGTTGTCGATTCCGTTGGTTCCCCAGGCATAGTCTCGTGATGGGGACGTGATAGTCTGGTTTGCGTCTTGGACTCCCACATACTTATGCATCGCCGCAAACTTCTGAAAGGCCTCGCGATCGCGAGTGCTTCGACCATTCTGTCGTCCTGTGCGAAGAAACTAGTCAAGGCAACCGTATCCCAGCCTCTGTGCCTGCCGCGGCTCAATGTTTCGGCCGATCGGATCATAAGATCGATCTGCGGATTGCGTCCTTACCGCCGCTCCGGCTTCGTCGTCCGCTCAGAGCAGATCGGGGACACTCTGGTAGTTCACAACTACGGACACGGCGGCGCCGGAATCAGTGCATCTCCGATGGCCGCCTGGCGGACAAACCCAACAATGGAAGCCGCGACATCTTCATTCTTTGTGTCAGTCCATGCCCTTCGCAGGGCCGCTTCCGAATAGCCAAGTGTGTCCAGTTGTTGCTTCAGCTCACGCAATGAAGCTCGCGTAAGGTCGCGAGGACGTTGTACCAGTACCGTCAACGCGGTAATTTTGTTGAGATTGTCCCGCACAAAAGCCGTAAAGCTGCTGAGAAAGTCTTCGGGCCGGGTAGCGGCTCCATAACCGCGTGTCACGGAGACTACCTCATCCGGGTGATGCGAGATGGGCAGCCACAGCGGATCTTTGTTATCGGAGGTCCAATCGAGGATTCGCCCTATGCCGGGCCTCGCCTTAATCCATTGCGCAACGGTTGCTGGCGGCTCATTTTGCATTCGTGCGAGCGTGGCCTCCGGCGATTCCCCGGCTGACGTTGCGTATTGGTCGCGTGCATTCTGGGGAAGTCGCTTGAGTTGCCTGCGAAGCCGGACAAGGATTTGATCGCGGACAATCTGGCGGTGTTCCTCGCTGCTGACCTGCGCCAGTTCATCGAAAAGCTGTTCCAGCGTGATCGTCGGGTTGACCACCACTGGACGCATAGAAGTGAGTTCCTGAAGGTGCGGATAGAGATCCACCGCATCGAAGATGCGGAAGTGTTCCTTGCCGATCTCGTCGCATTTACGTGTAGCGCGCCCGAGCATCTGTTCATAAAGGATGCGGCTATTGACTCTCCTTAGGAAAACAAGATTCTCGATGCGTGGCACGTCGATGCCGGTGGTGAGCAGATCAACGGTGACCGCAATCTTGGGCAGCGCATCGTTGCGGAAAGAAAGAATCAGGCTTCCGACGCGGTCCACGCTGCCGGTTATCTTTCGGATCGCGGCATCTTCGACTTCGGCGTAAGCTTTTCGAAACGCTTTCTTAAGCTCATCAACGATGATGTCGGCGTGAGCATCACTCACCGCAAATACCAGCGTCTTGCCAGGAAGGCTCGGGTCAATGTGCTTGGCGAGTTCCTCAGCGACCACGTGGTTGAAAGGCTGGGTGACTACCTGCTTGTTGAATTCTTCCACCTTGTAATGCAGCTCGTCAGGGAGTTCCGCCAGATCCACCTCGCCGCTGCGTGAGTCAATCATTTCCACCGATTCACCTTTACCGAATGTAATCCCGCTTTGACTCAGGGCCGTAGTGATCTGGATGGGCGGTTCATGATCCACCAGCCAGCCATCGATGACGGCTTCGCGGTAGGGATAGGTATAGACAGGTTTGCCGAAGATATCGACTGTGTGCAGGGCAGGCGTTGCCGTCAGGCCTATCTTCACTGCATCGAAATGCTCCAGCACCCGGCGATATTTGGAGATGTAATCGTCCTGGCTGCGGAAGCTGAGCTCGGCGTCCGACATCTCGCGATCCAGCAGGTAGCCGCGGTGACATTCGTCAACGACCATCAGGTCGTACTGATCGATTGGAGGCACATCAGCTGGTTCACCTGCGTAGAGGACTCTTTTGACAAGCCCCTGGATGGTGCAGAGGTGGACCTTGGTTTCCGATTCCGGAGCGATATCTGCTAGTTCCTTGATGCCGAAGATATCGGCGAACGTGCGAACACTGACAATCCGTGTGGTTTTGAATTCGCCTGCCGCTTGCACTCCGAGGGCGTTGCGGTCCACGACGAAGCACACCCTGCGGAAGCGCTTGGCGGCAAGCAGGCGGTAGAGCATCGCGATGGCAAGCTTGGTCTTGCCCGTCCCTGTCGCCATCGCGAGGAGCATGCGTCGCTCCCCTTTGGCAAGCGTTTCCTCGACCTTCCTGATGGCCTTCTCCTGATACTTCCGAAGCGGAAACGCGAAATCAAATGACTGCTCTTTAAGGGCCTGCTCCGCTGTTGGAACATCAATGTCGAATGCGCCTTCCAGTCCGTCCGGCGTGGGCCAATCCGTAAGAGCACGGGCATGATTGGTGCGCCGTCGCGCATCGCGGAACCAGATACCGCTCTGGGTCTCCAGCTGCTTGAGATAAGGTCTTCCGTTGGCAGAGAACACGAAGGGTACAACATATTCGCCCCAGGGACCGCCGAAGGGTTCAACCCCCTCCCCCACCCGAAATCCTGCGGAGTAACGCTCAGCCTGACGCAGGACGGCCGAGACATTCTTATTACGGCGCTTGGCCTCGACAACGGCAATGCAGCGTGTGCCGATGAAGAGCGCATAGTCTGCAGGACCGTTGCGCGTCGGCCATTCGGAGATCGCCATATTGCGTCCCTTAGCGGGCCGTGTCCCGAGACTATGGCGGAGCGTCTCAGTGTCAACTTCCCAGGCCCGGTTGCGTAACTGCTGATCGATGAGGGCACGCGTGGCCTGCTCGTCGATTTCAAGAGCGGTTGCAGCTTGCTCCGCCTGGACGACGATGGCTGCACTCTGGGCTGGGGGTGCCGCCTCAGCTGCAGCCTGTTGTGTCGCGAGCTGACGGTTGGAAGCTGACTGGGCGGATTCCGCTTCCTGGGCGAGTTTCTCCCATATCTCCCGGTCAGCGCGCTCCTTTGCCGCCTGCTCTTCCGCCTTACGTCTTCCTCTTTGCTCCTGCTCTGCAGTCAAGCGCGCGCGCGTGGCTTCGCTCTGGGTTTCTTCGAGTATCTTCCGCAGACGGGCCAATTCCTCGTGGATGGCCTGGCTGGCGGCGGCAGGATCGGGAGGCGGCACGAACGGGCCGGGAGAGAATTTCTGGTCCTTCTTGAAGGTGCGATAGAACCAGATAGCGAGTTGCCGGGCGATCTTCAGCGATGCGAGTGCTTCGGCGTGGGTGCCTCCCAGGTGGTGAGTGGCGCGGTTGCCGGCGATGCGGAGCTGGTGAAAGAGGTCACCAGTCTCACCCGGCAGGATACGCTCGAATTTCAACCGGCGCAGCAGGTCGGCCTGAGGTTCTTCCGGCGAAGCAAAAAGTCCTGCACTTGCGGCGGTTGTCTGGGCGAGCAACTCACCGAACTGTCTGAGTTTGATAAGGCAGGTATTGGGGTCGCCCTGAAAATAGTGTTCAGCGAGCGCCCCGAGGCGCACTAACTGCGGGCTGTCGGCCTGAAGAAAGCCAAAATTAACCGAATTGATAGAAATCATGACCGTATGGCGGTTACAGAAACGTCTATCAGATCAGGTTTTTGATGTCAGCGTGAATGTTTGACGCAGGCTACTCCTTAATTATCCACACTGAACGGCACCTGAAAGGGGGAAGAGTAATACTACTGCATTCTAAGCGAGAACTCGCTATTTGATCAGGTGTGGCGCGGAAAGGCTGATAAACTCCCGCGTCGTTATGATCTTGGTTTTCTTCCAGAATCTCCGGAAAATGCCGCTGATTGCCGGTAATCAGGTAGTCCGCGCGCCGCATCGGCACATTCGAGAAATGCATTGTCATCAGGGTCAGTGCAGACTTCAAGGCGGCGGGAGGGCGTCACGATATGGCTGTGATTCTTGACGAGCTGCAGCAATTGCTGGCGAATCCCTTTACGGATATCCGACTCAACTCAGCCTCAGCTTTTATCGAAGACGTTTTTGGCAATAAAGTCAGCCTTGGTACGTCGGGTGATCCAATGAGCACAGCATCCCGCTGCAACAGGATGGTAACCGCTGTCTCCCTGTCACGGACGGGCAGTCGACCCTTGATGTATGCACGGGCTTCGAGGATGAGGGATATCTCGTCCCGATGCTGGTATCGTGTTGTGCGGATGATATCGACAGCAAGATCCCGATTGATCCGCAAGGGGACGTCCTGCTGCTTAACTTCCCGGACGTATGTCAGTGCCGCACTCTGTAGAGCGTTGTTCAAATCCTCAAGCGTCATCGGTTCCCCCGAACGTGAGTCTTCAGAGCGAACATGCGATTCAGTTCTTGAATATCTTTGCGATATCCCTCAAGGGTGCGTTCCAGTTGCAGCCAGTGAACGGTGAAACTCTTCGAGGGTGTACGGGCGTCTTTGAGGGAGTAAATTCTTCGCAATTCTTGGAGGTCTTTCCATCGTTTCTCATCTTTGATGCTCATGACAGCACCAACCCGTCATCCTTCATCCCCAGAGCCAGTCCCCACGCATAACG
>PLKR01000482.1:7820-7951 GCA_003140655.1 Acidobacteriaceae bacterium
ATTCTACTGCCTCACTCCGCTCAAACCAATGGCACCTTGGTGCAGAAAATCTTTCACCATTGTTTCACGACGACCTTCAAAAAAGGCCCCTAACGCGACGCGGCAGGCTGTTCAGTCCTCATCATCGAACC
>PLKR01000482.1:8016-14873 GCA_003140655.1 Acidobacteriaceae bacterium
TGAGGTACTTCGATTTGAATGGAGCGCCCGCTCTTTTTCGTCAGGTATTGTTCGACAACAACTTTTGGAATTCGCAGGACGCGATAGCGGCGACGACTCCGAGTCTCGGGTTTGCCGAGATCTATGACCCCCGGCACCTTCGCGAATCGTCGAACGACGGCGTCTTCGCCGCACTTCAAAACAGTGGCGACATCGCGGACTGTCAGGAGTTCACTCATTGTCCCGCCACCGCTTCCCATGACCGAGTCGGCATCTTCGCCAGTCGGTTCCCCATCCGCTTAGACGCGAGGTCTGCATAGTGCCGCTCGACGGTTCTTACCGTATCTCCCAGCATCGCGGCGATTGTCGTCATATCACAACCCTGTTCGAGCCAGAAGTCTACCGCCGTGTCACGGAATCGATGGGAGAGGTTGCCCTTGATCCACACCCCTGCGTCCATCATCAACTGCCTCAGATCCGCTTGCCAGAGTCCCGTCGCAGAAGTCGGTAGACTCGTCCCATTCCAGAACACGTATCTCGGATTGCCGTTTGTGACTCTCTGCAGTTCTTGGTATAGTCCCTCGTCCAACTTCTGCATCACAGGTTTGCCCGTCTTCTGGCGTTCGATCCGCAACAGTCCATCCCGAAGGTTCTCCCGCTCCAGTTGTATCGTGTCCCGAATGGCGAGACCCGTTGAGACTTGGCAATGAATGAGTGCCGTCATCTTGGCGGCTTTCGTGACATCGGGAAACGTCTTCGGCACCTGAATAAGCAGCTTTTTCAATTCCTCTTCGCTGAACGGCTGGGGTTTCAAACGGCTCGTGTCGCCCTTCGACAGCTTGATCGGCTTCAGGACGCCGAGTAGCCTTTCTAGGTTATCTGTGCAGCACAGTCGCAGAAAGCCACGCAGGTTCTGTTGAGCTTTCTGGCGAGTCACCCCTGATTTCCAAGTCCAGCCCGAACGGAACTCGATCACATCGGTTGAGGTGATTTCGGAAGGGAAGAACTTCGATCTCGCGGATAGGAACTGCTCGAACGTTCCAAGCTGGTATTTCAGTTTACGAAGAGTCGCGGGACTCAGGCCCTCGCTCGTCTTAGCGGCCAGATGCGTCTCAATCTCGTCTGCGACCGTCCGCTTCTTGACCTCGGGGGTTGCCACCAGAGGGGCAGTCTCCCCGGTGTCTATCCGGCGTTGCAGTTCCTGCCGTTTCTCTTCAGCGATACCCCAGACGCGGGTGTTGGCGGTCACCCGGTGCTGCCGCCCGGCGTGGCTATAGCCGCACAGGCAGGCATCGCCCGAGTACCGTAGCCACTTCATGCAGGAGCAGTCCCGCACGAAGGAACGGTTCCTCTGGCGGGAGTACCTGCAGTCGCTTTGATGGCTCCGAACGTAGACCGCAACGACTGGGCGTCTCTCGATCATGCCCTAGCCTAGCACAGTATCTAGCACAGTCGATGGCACCAAAGTGTAAATCTTCAGTAACCATGCGTATTTTAAATGGCGGAAGCGAGTGGGGGTCGAACCCACCGGTGACAGGAAAACCTGCCGCCCGCCGGTTTTGAAGACCGGGACGATCACCGGACCGCATGCGCTTCCCCTTAGTGTTTTCATATACTGACAAACTTACCGAGATAACCGCTGCACGTTAGCTGTATATTCACAATAACTCAAAGTTAAGCTGTTGTGTCCGTATTCTGCCCCAGGAGGGCACAACCTAATGACGAAACGGCGCACCCAAAAGCGCACGATTTACGAGCGTTCGGGATTGTTCTACGTTCGATATTACACCCGCGATGTAGAAGACAAACCGGTACAGGCATCGCATCGACTGGACTACGAAAAAGACGACAAGCATTTTTCTCCGACCTGCAAGGCGGTTAAAGATCTGCGCGACAAATTCATGACGCAGGTCAACTCTAGCGTCCGGCCAGTGCGGAATGTTCTCATCAATGACTACTTGGAGCGAGACCTACCTGCCCTATGTGAAAGAGCATTATCGCCCGTCAACCGTGAGCGGATACGAGCAGCTTTGGGAGAGCGTGCTGCAAAAAGCGAGAGAAATACGGGAAATGGGCAACATCGCAGATATCCCGAACAGTTTGGCTCGCTCCGACGTGACGCCCTTCTCTTTGTGATCTCAGGTTGCTCAGTTGAAACATGGAAGGCGATTACACTCATAACCGGGTCAAGTTTTCTTTTGCTACGCCGCGAACGGACCGCCAATGCACACTTAGCGTACACCAGCCGCTTTTATCAATTGTGGAATCTATGGCTTAGAGCCTCGTCCCCACCAACAAGACCGGGACGATAGATTTGCTTTACTTTGTACTGCAAAGTATTTTTCTTGCTTCGTGTCGACACACGATGACTGCAACCTTCTCTATTCTGATCCTGATCCCGCTCGTACAGAGCTCCTGTCCTGCGTCGGATGGTGCAGAGAGGATCTCTGCGCGCTGACTGGGCCGGACCCGGGATTCTTCAAAACGCCGCGGCGAGGGGCAGAGGTGGGCAAGCCACTGCGGAACGGGGGAGTTATTTTTGGGGAATGCGGCGCGCCTGTTCCCATCAAAAGCTGGCTCCAACCCTCAAGATTGAGATCAAGAAGAAGAAAACCAGCCGATAAGATACTTAATCTGCGTCGCCCCCTACTGCAACTGGCTCCGACACCCTGAGATTGAAGTCAGGGCGAAGGGTTCGTAAGTCGGGACGCGTAGAAGCTGCCTCTTGCTCTGCCGAAACACCTTTCGTCCGCGCACCGCCGGTCAGTCCGAAGGCGTACACGTTGCTGTCGTCCGAACCGACGTAAACCACACCATTCGCGACTGCGGGCGAGGACTTCACAGAGCCGCCGGTGGTGTAGCTCCACAGCAGCGCTCCGGTACTGGCGCTCAACGCGTACACCTTGTTGTCGTCCGAGCCGATGTAGACCACCCCATTGGCGACTGCGGGCGAGGACTCGACAGCGCCACCGGTGACATAGCTCCATAGCAGCTTGCCGGTACTGGCGTTCAGCCCGTAGAGGTGGTTATCGGTCGAGCCAATGTAAACCACCTCATTCGCGATTGCGGGTCTGGCCTCCACAGCAGCGCCCGTGGTGTAGCTCCACAGCAGCGCTCCGGTACTGGCGTTCAACGCGTACACTTTGTTGTCATCCGAGCCGACGTAAACCACCCCGTTCGCGACTGCGGGCGAGGAAGCTACAGCACCACCGGTGGTATAGCTCCACATCAGCGTGCCGGTGTTGGCGTTCAACGCGTACAGGTTGTTGTCGCCCGAGCCGATGTAGACCACCCCATTCGCGACTGCGGGCGAGGACGCTACAGTGCCGCCGGTCATGTAGTTCCACAGCACTGCGCAGGTGATGGCGTTCACCGCGTTCACTCCGCCGCCTGCGCCGGCATAAACTACCCCATCCGTGACTGCCGGCGAAGAATACCCGCTTCCGGGCGGTTCGCAAATCCAGTCGCTACCGTTGCTGGCGTTGAGCGCGTAAAGTACGCCATTGTCGGTACCGAAATAAACCAATCCATTCGCAAACGCCATCGAGGAAGGCACGGCGTAGCCATAGGGAACCTCCCATACCAGACTTCCGTCGCTGGCGTTCACCGCATAATCTTCGTTGAGGCCGCCGGGATTATCCGAGCCGACGTAGACCACGCCGTCCGCGACACTGGGCGAGGTCTGCACAGGGCCGCCGTAGCCGCTGTTGGTGGCATAGCTCCACAGCAAACCTAGGCCCCCAACTGTGCTCGCATTAAGCACGTTTTCATAAGGGTTGGCCCGTTCACCGTTTGACGTGAAGCCAAACTGGCTCCAATTAGTGTTGACCAGGAACGGCGCTTGCGCGCCAGTATCCCCCGCACGCTGCACCGCGCTCACCCAATGTTTGCCCGGCAACGCTAAGTGAGGCGACTCAATGCTGATCTTCGAGAATTTTCCCGAGCCGTTGGCAATCACCTTTGCCTCGTCCTTGGTGTCGAAATAGATATCAATCTCGGCATACGCCTTGAAGCCACTGCCTGAGACCGACAGTTTGCTAGTGGGTGGCCCGCTCTTGCGTGAGAGTGAGATCGAAGGTCCGCCAAAGCAGACTCCTGCAGCCAACAGCACTACTATGGACAACAGACACACTTGCCTCGAGGCCGTGATCGCGACCGTCTTTATCCTGATCCTGCTCATATTGAGCTCCTCTTCTTGCGTCGGATCGTACAGAGAGAATCTCTGCACGCCGAATGGGCCCGACCCGCGATTCTTCAAACGCCGCGGCGAGGAGCAGAGGTGGGTAAAGCCACTGCGGAACGGGGGGAGTAATTCTCTGGGAAAGCGGCGCGACCGAAGCCTTTCACCAGAGTGCTGTTTCGTCAATGGCACTTTAGTGGTGTCTGGCGCTTCCGCAACTGTCGCGCCCATCCTAAATGCGTCACTTCGGCTGGGGCACGATCCGCAGATACGGCTTCGGCGACTTCCAGCCTCCCGGATACTTCTGTTGCGCTTCCTCGTTCGACACCGAGGGCAGGATGATCACTTCATCGCCCNNCACGCGCAATACTTCATCGAAGTTGCGCCCAGTGCTCATGGGGTAGCTGAGCTGCAGTTTGATCTTCTTGTCCGGACCAACCACGAACACCGTGCGCACCGTGGCATTGTCCGCCGCAGTGCGGCCCTCGGAAGCGTGCCCGCTTTCTGCCGGCAACATGCCATAGAGCTTGGCAATCTTGAGCTCCGGGTCGCCGATCATCGGGTAGTTCACCTTGTGGCCCTGAGTCTCTTCAATATCGGCGGCCCACTTGCCGTGGCTGCTCACCGGGTCCACGCTCAAGCCAATAATTTTGGTATTGCGCTTGGCGAATTCAGGCTGCAGGCCCGCCATATAACCAAGTTCGGTGGTGCACACCGGAGTGAAGTCTTTGGGATGGGAAAACAAAATCGCCCAGCCGTCGCCGATCCATTCATGAAAGTTGATCGTGCCCTGTGTGGTTTCGGCCGTGAAATCAGGTGCAGTGTCGTTGATGCGGGGAATCCTACCGGTGGTCTCGTTTGCAATCGCGGTACTCATATTTCTCTCCTTGTTGAACTCAATTTCGTTAAATTCAATTCGCTCGAAGCTGTGAAAGTCGGCCAGCCGCGGGTCTTAACTCGGGTGAACGTCGGATGAAAACGAAACCCACCCGTTTCGCCGGGTGGGTTGGAAGAAATCTTGCTTGCTCCCTACCCACACGCCGGCGGACACATGCAACAACACGTGCAGCCGGCATTGGAGGGGCAAATCACGCAGATAGAATAGAAGTCTGCACTCACCCCTGTCAACCGCGACACAAGCCAGCAACCCCGCGTGCGCGAGAGTTTTTCCTGCATCGCAAAAGCGGCTGCCCGCATCTGTGTTCTTTGCAGCNNGCTTCGCGATGACGCAGTGGGACGTTTTCTCTTCGCGTCCGCTCGAAGGCAACTCGCTGGCTGTAATCCTCGACGCCCGCGGCTTAACCGACGCCGAGATGCAGGCGCTCGCCAAGGAGATGAATCTCTCCGAGACCACGTTCATCCTGCCCCGCGACGCCGCCACCGAACGCGAACAGGGCATTCGCGTGCGCATCTTCACCGTACGGGAAGAGCTGCCGTTCGCCGGCCATCCTACGCTGGGAACGGCATTCGCCATCCGCGGCCGGGGTGACGCAAAAAAGACCAGCGTGAAAAAAGTTGTGCTTGAACTGAATGCCGGCAAAGTGCCGGTGCATTTCGAAGACAATGCAGGCGAACCTGCATTCGGCGAGATGACACAGATCGATCCCACCTTCATAATGCAGCACGATCGCGAAGCGGTCGCGCGGGCAACGGGATTGCGTCCGCAGGATTTCGACGATTCCCTTCCCATTCAAACGATCTCGACAGGAATCGCGCACACCGTAACTCCGCTGAAGTCGCTGGCGGTCATGCAGAATCTGCACATCGATCTCAACCGCGCCGCCGAGTATCTCGCGCAAACCGCCGGCAGGTTTTTTTATTTCGTCACCCGCGAAACCGTCGATCCCGAGGCCCGGCTGCACGCCCGCATGCTGTTCTACAACGGCGAGGACCCGGCCACCGGCTCCGCCGCTGGCTGTTCCGCCGCCTGGATGGTCGCCCACGGCGTCGCCAAACCCGATGAGCGCGTCCTCATTGAACAGGGTGTGGAGATGAACCGCCCCAGCCGGATCTTCGTGCGCGCCTCGCACAGCGATAACCGGGTAGTCAACGTGCGCGTCGGCGGACACTCGGTTGAAATCATGCGCGGCGAAGTCTACCTCTAATGTGCCATGTGCAAGCGGCGCAGAATCGCGCTTTTCGCCGGGATGAAAAAAAGTCAATGGCCAAAACTTGCCATTTGCTTCGACGTCACTTTACAGCGAACATCCGTTACCGTTAGGATCACTTCGCTCTTCTATTCTTCACGAACAGAGAAAACTTCCGCTGGTGCTTAGTAATATGACTTCCGGTCGCAGCCGGCAACCAGCGGATTCAGGCGGTGAATGAAACCCAAGCGCACCATCCTTTGTGTTGACGACAACGAGCAATCTCTTTCCTATCGCAAAATCATGCTCGAGACCCGCGGCTACCGCGTGGCCAGTTACTCCCGCGGCGAAGAAGCTCTCGAACGCTTCAAGCAGGGCGGCGTCGATCTCGTGGTTACCGACATGGCTATGCCCGGAATCGACGGTCCGCAGTTGATCGCCGCCATCAAGAATCTCTCGCCCCACACTCCGGCCATCCTCATTTCCAGCAAGGTCCGCGTTTACGATCACGAATCGCAAGCCGACGTATTCCTTGCCCGGGGAATGTACGCGCCCGCGGATCTGCTGGAACGAATCCGTCTGCTTCTAGTCCGCAAGCGTGGCCCCAAGCG
>PLKR01000482.1:14914-20148 GCA_003140655.1 Acidobacteriaceae bacterium
CCTTTCCATCGTGTAAGATCAACTCTGGCATGGGCGCATTCATTGAAGCCATTGACTTACACAAGACGTATCGCGTGGGAAAGATCGACGTGCCCGCGCTCCGTGGCATCTCTTTCAGCGTGCAAAAAGGAGAATTTGTCACCGTGGTCGGCCCTTCCGGCAGCGGCAAGTCCACACTCTTCTACCTGCTCGGCGGACTCACGCGCGCCGATTCCGGCAAAGTAATCCTCGATGGCGACGACTTCGCCACGCTCTCCGATGCCGAGCGCACTCGCATGCGCAAGCGCAAAATCGGCTTCGTTTTTCAAAAGTTCAACCTGCTGCCCACGCTCGACGCTCGTTCCAACATCGCTATCGCGCAGGAAATCTCCGGCAACGGCGGCCGCGACCCCGCATTCTTCCTCCGCATCTGCGATTTACTGGGACTGAGCCAGCGCCTGAACCATCGCCCCTCCGAACTTTCCGGTGGCGAGCAGCAGCGCGTAGCCCTGGCTCGCGCCCTCGTCAACCAGCCCGCGGTGGTTTTAGCGGACGAGCCCACGGGAAATCTCGACACGGAAAACTCCAACATCGTTTTGCAGATGTTGCGCCAGTCCAACCAGGAGTTAGGTCAAACGGTGCTGATGATCACCCACAACCCCGAGGCGGCCAACTACGGAGACCGCATCATCCACATGCGCGACGGCCGCATCGTGCAGCCCGAGGAAGATCCGCAATGGTCCGTGCANNGGGAGTAACTCAGTGGTAGAGTGCGACCTTGCCAAGGTCGAAGTCGCGGGTTCAAATCCCGTCTCCCGCTCCAGTTCCCCTCGGGCCTACTCAGGAATCTCAATTGCAGCCCTTCGGCACGGGGGCAACTCACATGCCCGTGATTCTCCCGCCGGCGCCTCGCGTATGGTTTTTTCCGCTTCCTTCCCGGTTGGACTTTTCTCCTTCGAAACGCTAACTTAATGCCTAGGGGCGCGGTACCCAAGTGGTAAGGGAGAGGTCTGCAAAACCTTTATGCGTCGGTTCGATTCCGACCCGCGCCTCCATTTCCTCGTTGTCATCGCACGGACAGCGCTTTTCTCTGCGGAAGACTTTGAGGCCACGACCTTCACGCAGCCGAATACAACTTAAGCGCCAGAACGCGCCCATACCGTTCAAAATCGCGGTCGGTTGTAAAGATCTGCCAGTCCCGCCGCTGCGCTACCGCACAAATCAGGAAATCAATCGCCGACCCCGCGATTCCCCTTCCCCGGCACAGATTGTGCAGGCGCGCGGCTTCCTCATAATCCAGAACCTCGATGCCTGGTTCATCGAAAGCTCTGAGGTAGTTCCGCAATTTCTGAAACCGCTCCTCCTCGCGAATGCCGGAGAGCAGTTCCTGTCGGATCGCTCCCACAATCTGCGCCCGCCCCTCCCGGATCAACTCCGCCAGCGCCCGCGTCAGAACCCGCTCGCGGGCATTCAGATCAGCCTCCTTGCGCCGCAGCGCCAGCGACCACACCGGAGTGTCCACCAGAACGGTCATAAGTTATTGGGAAAGAGGATTGTCATCCTGAGGCGGGCGCTGTTTGCCCGCCGAAGGATCTGGGCGAACCGTGCGAAGCGTTGCGTTCTTTGCGACGCAATACTCGCGCGTTTGGCTCGCATCCCTATCAAGTCGACGCCAGACCGGTCACGACCGCGTCTTGCCCCTGCGCCCGCGCCGCTCGGCCTTGTAGTCGTATCCCGGATCAAACTCAAAACTGCCAAACGCTTCCAGGATGCGAACCTGTTTCCGCCGCCGCACATACTCCCCCAGCGCCGCCGTAACCGCCTCCTTCTTGGTCTTATGCTTCCCCGCCCGCCGCGCCTCTTCAATCAACGAATCATCCAACGCCAGATTGGTTGCCATGTGTAAAGTGTTACACATAATAGTGTGTAAATCAAGGATTCTTGTTGGGACTGACAACCTGAGAACCGGCGTTATCGACGATGGTAACGGCCCCACTGATTGCCGGTCGCGGTCGGCGTGAAAGTAACGCTGATGCTGCAGCCCGCGCCGGCCGCAACCGATGTGTCGCAAGTATTTGTCTGGGCCTTGACTCACGGGACGGATGTTCTTGAAAGGCAACCGGGCAGGGCAAACGTAGAAATAAGGTCTCCTGCTTTGGGGGAGACGAAAGACTCCTACTGGTAAGACTAACTTGCTGATCTCCGGACTAGTGTTGGGTACAACATGCATTCGACAAAACGTTTGCCGCAGAGCTGGTGATTATTTCCGTGCCGGAGGGACTACCTTTTCTCCAAATACTTTCCGACTACGGTGGCGCAGGCTTCGACAAAGACCTGTTCCGGTTTAACGAACGTGCTGGCAAAATAGCTCTCGATATCGAGCTCAGCTGCAAGCTTGTTCTTCACGAAGATGGGGACAACAATTTCACTATTCACCATGGGTGATCCCGAAAGATAACGCGGATCTGTGGAGACGTCATCTACGAAGACGGTCTGCCCGCTGGTGGCCGCAGCACCGCAGAGTCCCGTGTCGAGGGGAATGCGGGCATTCGGCGTAAAGCTGCCGACGAAAGGTCCGACCAGCAAAATACCGGGGTCGGCTGGGTCGACGAGATAGAAGCCTACCCAGTTGTAGCGCGTCATCTTTTCATGCAGGCGCTGGGCGATATGCTCCATGACCGGCTTAGCCGTAGGAGCGGTCAGAGCAAAGTCCTGAAATTCCCGGAGAAGTTCTTCATGCGCGAGCAACATGTTTCGGCCCTCGTGCTAGCGTCAGGAGGTCCTAGTGGCACTCAACGTCCGCCTCCGGTTCCCACATTAGTTTACGCGCACAAGTGGAATTCTCCACTCAGCCTTGGCCTGCCGCTCGCAGCCTGCGCATGCGGCTGCGACGCCGCAGGTACAAAACTAGCAGCAGAACCACCGCAATCAGTGCTACTCCTGCAAGAATGGTGAAGGCGATGAGGATGTGCATCGAATTCATCAGAATGAACTTGCCGCTTCTGGTATAGAAGCCGTTGAAGCCGCCGATGGCCGCCGGCAGCGCGAGCAGATCGTCTTTCGTCATGGGCAGGATATGTTCGCGCGGATGATGTTGGGATTCCCACGGAAACGTTTCCCCGGCGGCGTCGAGTTCGATGTGTCCGCCGAGAACGAAGCTGACCGGGCGGTCGCGGACGAAGGCTGCGACTCTTTTCGCGCTGGCAAGGCCGGCGCTGGCGTCGTCGATGAGAAGACGACCCGGCATCAGAAAGTCGCCAGAAAAGAATAGTCCCGTATTCCGATCGTAAAACGAGACCTCAGTCTGGTTATGTCCGGGCGTCGGGATCACATCGACAGTTCGATCGCCGAGATCGATCTGGGCGAGACCGTTCGGCCAATTGGTGAAGTTGTAGTAGCGCCGAACGCTGTCAATATCAAATCCAACCACCTGAACGTTCGGTAAAGGCGTGAACTGCCCATCGCCCGCACGATGGTCAAGGTGCCGATGGGTGTGGACCACAAGCAAGGGGAACTGCGTGGGTCCGTTTGCGGGCAGCAGGTGCATCACAGTCTTCGCCAGCGGCATCTGATTCGGATCTGCCACGTCGCCGGTGTCGATGAGAAGCGCCTTCGCCGATCCAATGAGGAGGTACATGAAAGGCGCTTCGAACGTGGCACAAAGGTTCTCTCGAAGGATGAATGTCTGCGGGTTGTAGGCGTGTACCTCAATGGGCGCTTGCGGACTGGCCTTGCAGTCCATTGCACCTTCGTTCCAGTGAATGTCCATGGACCCGGGCACGAGTTGCGACTGGGCAGACGAGGGTGTGAGGAGCGTCGCAAGAGCCAGCAGAGCGACGAGCATGGATCGGATGAAGATCACCTGGTTAACGATAATTAGAGCGGTTCGGTGAACCTGCGATGTCATGGATCGTAAGCCTTCCTGCCATCGGGCAGCGTTGAATCCAGAGTGTGCACCCACAAACGCCGCGAGCCAGAGGTAGAGTCAGCTACTACTTCAGCGTGCCGGTCCAGTTGAGGATTACTTCCTGAGGGTGCGCCTGACCTCCGGTCAATGCTTTCAGGGCGGGAAAGCGCTCGCCGGGCGCCGCCGGTCCTAGGGCGGCGAATTCATTCACGTGGAGCGGTAACGCGGTTGGGGCTCCGAACTGGAAGGTTTCGACGTTCTGGATTGCCACGACCATAAACTTATCCGCAATTGTGTAATAGAGCTGCTTTCCATCCGCGCTCCACGAAGGCGAACCACCGCCGCCGTTGGAGACCTGCCATTTCCCTCCCGGCCCGGGAAATGCAGTTACATAGACTTCAGACCTTCCCGACTCGTCGGACCCGTAGGCGAGCCATTTGCCGTTCGGCGACAGAACAGCACCGTAGTCATTAGCCGGCGATTGGATAAAAGGGGTCAATTTTCTGTCGCCGCTGAGATCGATGTAGTAGATGTCAGCCCGCGTGGCATTGTTCTGCACCATCAAGAAGAGATAGCGGCCGTTGGGAGACCAACTGATCACCGCGCCATAGTTCTTGGGCGTCTCAAGCTTCTCCTGGTTACCAGAACCGCTGGTGGGCTGAAGCCAGATTCCACTTGAAGCTGTGCCTGCAACCGTGCCGACCGCGATCCTCTTGGCGTCCGGAGAAAATGCGAACGAAATGCTGGCCGCATCAGCGAATGTGCTACGCGACATGGTGTTCCGGCTGGTGTCGACGACCCAAATATCGGCCTTGCCCGTGTCAGGATCAGGACGGACCAGCCCGACCAGGGATCCGTTAGCGGAGGCTTGAGGCGCCGAATAAAGGCCGGGCTCGCCAAAGCGTCCCACCTCTTTGCCGGTGCGGTCCACCCACATGGGCTGAGTTTTCTGCAACGATCCATGACGGAAGACGAGCGTGCCGTGGGCGGCGGTGAAGGCGGCGAGGTCGCGCGCGTTCGCATAGTCGAGCTTTTCCGCCACGGGCACGGGGTCGCCACTAAACTTGAAGGATTTGGGATCGAAGTGTTGTGCTACCAGCACGGTTTCGCGCAGGTACAGCAGATATCCATCGGAATACTGCACGTTTGAGGCGCGCTCCAGTATCTGGCGCGGTTTCTCGCCGGAGAGCGATGCGCCGTACAAGGCACCCACGGGCACTGTCACCCCGACCGCCTCTCGAGCAACAAACAGGAAGTGATCGCCATCGGGCAGAAAATATGGGTTGCGCTGGGTCCACCCCGGTTGGGCCTCGGTGATCTTCTCAGGCGCGCCGCCGCCCTCGGGCAC
>PLKR01000482.1:20156-21704 GCA_003140655.1 Acidobacteriaceae bacterium
TTCAACTTTCCCGCTGAAAAGAAACCAATGTACTTGCCGTCGGGCGACCAGAACGGAAAGGTTGGCCGCTCGGCTTCCACCGGGGTTACTGTGCCGGTGGTTACGTCGCGCACCCACAATTTCGGTTCGGAAGCCTCACCGGTAAGGAAGGCGAGTTTCGAACCATCGGGAGAAAGCACTAGCGCGCCGGGCGCAACGCGGATGAACTCCGTATCGGTGGGCGGCAGCCAGGACGCAGTCATCGGGCGTCGCGCGTCTTCAAGCTGGGAGCGGCTTGACAGAAGAATAACCAGAGCGGCGGCGGCAAGAATCCAACCCACGACGGCAGCAATCAGCAATGTGCGCTTTTGCACCACGCGGCGGGCGCGGACCTGCGCCGGAGCAGCCAACTGGCTGGCGGACGCTTGCGCGATCCATTTCAGTTGCAGCTTCAGATCGTGCACGGTCTGGAAGCGCTCGTCCGGATCCTTGGCGAGGCAGGATTTGATTACCTGCTCGAGCGCCGGCGGTGACATGGGCTGCACCATTGAAATTGGCGGCGGGTCCGAAGCCAGAATGGCTGCGACGAGACTGGCCTGGCTCTTTCCGGTGAACGCGCGCTTGCCGGTCGCCATCTCGTACAGCACTGCGCCCAGCGCGAAAATATCGGAGCGCGCATCGGCTTCTCTGCCTTCGGTCTGCTCCGGGGACATGTACTGGAATGTCCCGACGATCGTGCCGTGCGCGGTCAGCGGCTGATCGGCCGACGGGTGGGAAATCGTCATGGTCAGACTGGAAGCCAGTGACGCGCCCGCCGGAGCGGCTTTGGCCAGGCCGAAGTCCATCAGCTTCGCGCCGGTCTTGGTCAGCATCACGTTGCCTGGCTTCAGGTCGCGATGGACGACGCCGCTTTTGTGCGCTCGCTCCAGGCCTTCACAAATTTCGATGCCGTATTTCAGCACCTGCTCCGTGGTCAGCGGACCTTTTCGCAAGCGGTCGGCCAGCGTCTCGCCCTCGAGAAACTCCATGACCAGGAAATCGATGCCATCCTGATGGCCGACATCATGCAGAGTACAGATGTTGGGGTGATTCAGAGAAGATATGGCCCGCGCTTCGCGGTCGAAACGCTGCTTGGCTTCGAGGTTGTCTGAAAGATGGCTCGGCAGGATTTTGACCGCGACCGTGCGGTCGAGGCGAGTATCCTTCGCCCGATACACCTCGCCCATCCCGCCGGCGCCCAGGGGAGATTGAATTTCATACGGCCCGAGTTTCGTGCCAGAGGTGAGTGCCATGTGCGCGCACAATTATAGCGTCATCAAGCGTGCAGCGCGCTCGACGATCTGCTTCGAAAGATGGAACAGATTCCAGTTTATTGTTCGGAGCAGGCTTGAAATGTGGTAGTTAAGACCTCATTCGGTTCCCAACTCCAGCCTGGCAGTGCACCGTACCCAGCAGCGGCAAGGGGTATTGAGCGTCACTTGGCAATATGAGCTGTCCGCAGGTCGCCTTATGGAAGCGCGGGGGTTTGACCAAATTCTAGTATGGGAGCTGAGGTTGAAGAGATCTTGG
>PLKR01000482.1:21714-23814 GCA_003140655.1 Acidobacteriaceae bacterium
GCTTGCTGCGCCGCCGAGCTCAGGATGGCAGGGCCGCTGAGCACGCGCAGGTTTTCGATATTGCCGTCGGTCCCAACGATGGCTAGCAATACTACCGAACCCTCTACCCTCATCTGCTGTCCGAGCAGGGGGAGATTCGACTCGATGGTCTGCCGCAGTTCTGGAGCGCCCGCTGAAGAAAGACGCTTGAGATCGGCCGCATTCGTCGGCAGACTTGCCCCTGATGTCGTGACTGCCGGGACGTGGTTTGAATCGCTGGAGATCTCCACTTTCGCGACNNAACGGAGGAAGAACGGCCCGATTGGTCGCGACCATTGGGGAGTTTGGGTTGGCCGCTTCTTGGTGAGCGGGCGCTGTAACGTCCGGCTCGGTGGAAGTCTTTGCGGCAAGGTGCTTTCTTGCGGTCGCAGCCTGTTCCACGGGCGCTTGGCCGGTCTTAACAGGCACAGCTGCCGAGTCCGTCNNAGCAGGAGAACGAGTGCGACCTGCAGCCGGCGAGGCTGCTTGATTGCGAAACCAGCTTGAGGTCTGGCAGCTTCCGTTCCTGGATTCCACTCGAGCATTTTGTGTCTTTCGATTCGCCGCTTTGGTCGCCCGGAGTGCCGATCACCAGGCACGAGTAGTCTAGACCGTGAGCGCGCTATAACAATGGCACGATCCGGGAACAAAGTGGCCCGAGGGTGCCATAAAGCGGTTTGCCGGAGCCAGTGGGTCCGGGCGGTAGAGTAGGGCCGAGGCAGCGCGGAGCCCAACCGCCTTGCCCTGTGCGAGTTGGAGGAGTCCGGCATTAAGGATGCGGAAAACTGGGGCAGGCACAACCCCTACCGCTCCGGTGGCCGGAGACTGCAATGAACGGTAAGCAAGTCATCTTGCATTCGGTAGCAGGCCGTTCTCAACCAGTACAGGCCGCCTGCGGTGCCGGGTAGCCTGCTCATAGGCATACGCCCAACTGAGTAAGTCGCCGTCTTTCCACGGCCGGGCTGACAGCTCTAAGCCGAACGGGAGGCCATCGGGATAGAACCCGCCTGGAACGACTACCGCGGGAACCCCGATCATGTTGACCCATCCTGTATCGCTGTGTGGGCCTTCACTTATCTTCCCGTCCTGCGGCATGGTTTCATCGGGCGGAGGCATTTGTGTCGCCGGGTAGACGAGTCCGTCGAGGTGCAACCGATCCAGTACCTCGTTGTAGGCGTCGAGTGCCGTTCGACGCGGGGCGAGGACGTTGGCTTCGGCTTGCGGGTCGCTCTCGAACACGGCCTGGATCAACGGCGGCCGATCCTTTCGGGTGGTTTCATCCAGGCCTCCGATGATCGTAGCCGGCAAGGGGGACCCAACGGCCCTCTGGTACTCGTCGGCCGAGTGGTATTGCGTCGGACCATACTCGGCCAGGAACTTTTCTGTTCCTTCGCGGACGTAAGGAAAAGTGCCGACGCGAGCTACGGTCACCGCAAAACTCTCAGGAAGGATTGAATCGTCGAAGATAACCGTTGCACCAGCGGCGCGCAGCCCTTCCAGCGCCTTCATAAAGGCCTCGCGCGTCTCCGGCCGTAACGGGAGGCGGGCGGCGGCTGTGTCTGCTGCGACCTCAGTCGCAGACTCGGACGCGGGGATGCCCTGAAACGGAATGCCGGCTCCTTCAAGAATAAAGGCAGGAACGCCAAAGCGTTTTCCCTTGAGCGCGTCCGCTTTCAGGTACTGCGTATAGGGGCCGGGCTGGGCCTTTGCAGCGGAACCGATTGTGCGGGGATCCAACGGATCTTCTCCCGCCATGACGTCAAGCGCAAGGGCAGCATCACGCACGTCACGGGCGATTGGCCCTGTGTTGTCGAGCAGCCAGTCGAGGGGCGCGATGCCAGCGATACTCACCAGGCCGCGCGTCGGGAAGACACCAACGACGGAACTGGTGGCAGCGGGCATCCGAATCGAGTTGCCCGTGTCGGTTCCATTGCCCAGCAGTGCAAAGTTTGAGGTGATGGCTGTGACGGTGCCTCCAGACGAACCGCCAGGGCTGAAGCGCACATCATACGCATTTCCAGTGCGTCCGTAAGCAGTGCTGCGATTGGTGTCGCTCGCGGCAAAATCCGGCATGTTCGTCTG
>PLKR01000482.1:23935-25019 GCA_003140655.1 Acidobacteriaceae bacterium
GCGCTTTTGCTTCCTCATCCTCGCGAGCAGCAGTGGCGAAAGCTCCGGACACGTCCAGGTTCTGCATCGCGCGGTAGATCCCGTTGTACTTCTCAATGCGCGCCATGTACCAGCGCACGACTTCTGTAACCGTGTATTTATGGCTGCGGTACAGCTGTTCCAACTGGGGGATGGTCACCTCGAGCAGGTCGCGATCCATCGCCCCTTGTGAAACGGTTTTTCCAGTTGATGAAGCGGTTGTCTGCGCGTATAAGCAGCCAGTTTTGAGGACGGTAAGCGCGACGAGGAGATGGCAAAAGGTGGCTCGTATCTTCATGAGATTCTCTGAACGGAAAGATGCCTTCTATAAGAACATATGGCTGTTCACAGTGTAGGCCGAGCCGATTTCGGACGGGTGGTCGGCAATACGGAAGCTATCCCTAAACGGGCTTATGAGAAGCGTCGAACGCGGTTTTGCTCCTCACTNNGCGATGACGATGGCGCCGGTTGGCGGAAGCTGATCAAGGTTGGACAGACTGGCCAACCCAAACTTGCCGCTGCCGTGCATCAGATAGTGGTTCGGGAAGGGTGGATCAAAGGTGGCGGCCTGACCGGCATCGGTCCCGACTGTTTCCACGCCGACGCCTAGCACATCCCGCTCCGCTAGGAGGGCGGAGCTTTCCTTGGCCAATCCGGGAGTGTGGGGTCCATTCTCCTTTAGGTTGATATAGTCCTTGGGGTCTGTCCGCTTCGACCAGTCCGTACGTAAAAGAACCCATGCGCCCGCCGGAATAAGGCCGTGCTGTTCTTCCCAGTGGCGGATACGTTCTGGCGTCATTAAATAGTTCGGATTTCCTGCCACATCTGAACTGACGTTGATCACGCAAGCAGGTCCGACGAATTTTTTCGGCGGGATGCGATCCACGGTGTTGTCCGGAAGGTCTTTGCCCGAGACCCAGTGGACCGGAGCATCAAAATGGGTGCCCGTGTGCTCGCCGGTCTCGAACCCGTTCCAGTACCAGGCGGGGCCGCGTTCATCGTAGCGCGACAGCTCCCAGATCTTGAACGCGGGCGTGTTGTTCCACTGCGACGGCAGCGGCAGCAG
>PLKR01000482.1:25107-31310 GCA_003140655.1 Acidobacteriaceae bacterium
GTTGTCAGTTCGCTGCCCTGCATGGCAGCGGTCATAGCGGCCTTAAAACTCTCGACACTTCGGACTGTGGTCACTCGGGGAATGCCGGAGGAACGCGCGATGCCCTCCAGGTCCGTGCCTGTGCTCGTCGCTGTGGGGAAACCGCCGACCGAGAGCAAACTTTCGTTGTCGAAAACGACGTGGACCAGTTTCTTGGGGCGATAACGTGCCATTGTGGTGAGACTGCCAAGGTTCATCAAGAGCGAACCATCGCCATCGAAGACAACCACTCTCTGTTCGGGCAGGCACAGGGCCAGGCCCAACCCAGCCGAAGAGGCCAGTCCCATTGCGTGTTGCAAGTAAAAGAAATTGGGACGGTGACCGAGGGAGTGCAGTTCAGCCGCGACTGCTCCCATGATGGTGACGACAAGACAGTTTTCCAGTTCCGAATAAACCGACTGAAGACAATCGAGGCGGAACATCACTCCTCCCACATAAGGTCGCGCGTCAGGAGAAGGGCGACCGGCTGCAAGCTGCTTTCGGCGAGAGTCTGCGCCTGCCGAATACGTTTTCTGAGGGTGTCCAATGCGTCGAGAAAAAAGTAAGGAATACGCAACGCTTGCAAGAGCGGTTCGGTAACGTTGCCTCCTTGCGTCTGCCACGGGTCGTGCTCCCCAAGTGAACCGCGGTAGCTGATAAGCATCAACAGAGGAATCTTGTATAGATGCGCGAAAGAAACGATGCCGTTAATGGATGCCAAAAANNGAAACGCCGACGCCTTCCTCCTCCTTTGCCAGTCGAACCAGAATCATCTCGGGGTCCTCGTCCGTCAACCGGATGAGATGCACCAACCAGGTCTCGGGAAGAGCTGAGACCAAGCGGATGTCGCATTCCTTCAGAGCAGCGTAGATCAGCTTGGAATTTGTCGCGGATACGGGCATATGTTTGCTTCAGGTTGACGAGTGTTGCAGCGGAGTATAGGTTTGGCGTTGCTCATTTTGCAAGACCTCAGGGCTGACTTTTGAGATTTGACCAGGAGCAGAGGCTTGGAAGCGAAATCCCAAGGCATTCTCAATCCCGACATTCCGTCCAGATTGAATGCGGGCTTTCCCATTGAAACCGTTCGTACTGCCTTTCCTGCATTGACTCGGACTCCGGGATTCATCTTTTTCGACAATGCGGCAGGCGCGCAGGTTCCACAGATCGTGTTAGACGCGGTAAATCATCATCTCCTCGAGTGCAATGTCCAGCGAGGGGGACGCTACGCTAAAAGCCGTGAAGTGGACGAGATGATTTTGCGTGCACGGCACAGCGTCGCTGATCTTGTGAACGCTCGCGATGCCCGCGAAATCGCGTTTGGCATGAACGCCACATCCTTCATCCGGTTGGTGAGTTTGGCGATCGGACAGACGCTGGGTAAACGGCGCCAGATTGTCGTCACCGATATGGACCACGAAGCTAACGTCGCCACCTGGCTGGCGTTGGAACGAAATGGGGCAAGAATCCTTTGGTGGAAGATGAGGGACGATGGGAATCTGCACGTTGACGATCTCGTTCCTCTGGTGTCTTCGACGACGCGCCTGGTGGCGTGCACGCTTGCTTCGAATGCCATCGGCTCGATTGTGGATGTTGCGGCGGCGGCAACGGTCGCGCACGCGGCCGGAGCCGAAATCTTTCTCGATTCCGTACATTACGGCCCTCACGGGCTGATCGACGTGCAGGCCTTTGATTGCGATTACCTGGTGTGTTCGGGTTACAAGATTTTTGCTCCCCACATGGGATTTCTTTGGGGACGCTACGAGCTACTTCAAGAACTTCCCACGTTCCGTGAGGACTTCATCGTCGACGAGCCTCCCGGAAAAATAGAAGCCGGCACTTTTATCTACGAAAATGTGGCTGGAATGGATGCCGCAGTGCGCTACTTGGAAACTCTGGGCCGAAGTATGGCCGGGAACGATACAACCGGGAAATCGGAATCGAGGCGGTCCGCTCTGCAACATGCGTTCGAGGCAATCCGGGTCTACGAAGAATCGCTTTCGCTCGAAATGCTTCGAGTGCTTAACGATTGCGGCGCGGTGGTCTACGGAGTGGCGGAAGGAGATCGGATCGATCAACGAGTGCCGACGCTCTGCTTCGGCCTGCCGAACATGTCCGCGGCAAGAGTCACTAAAGAGTTCGCGAAACAGAATATCGGCGTGCGCGACGGCCACATGTATTCACCGCGGCTGATGAATCGGCTGGGGCTTAGCCGAGAGAGTGGCGCAGTCAGAGCGTCATTGGTGCACTACAATACGCTCGAAGAGGTGCGCAGATTCGGAAGAGTACTGGCTGAGATGAAAGAGTCATGCTGACCGACGCGCAAATCCGAAAGATTCGCTCTCGCTTCAACATCTTCAAACACAAAATCTATCTCAACAGTTGCTCCCAGGGGCCCCTGTCAGATGCAGTGCAGGCCGGCCTGGAAGACTTCATGGCAAGTTGGCACGAGCAGGGTTCGCCGTGGGAGTCATGGGTGAACCGGTACGAAGCGGCGCGAACCTCCTTTGCACAATTCATCAATGCCAGCCCGGACGAAGTTGCCATCGTGACCAGCGTTTCGGCAGGCATCAATGGCGTCGCAAGCGCTCTGAATTTCCGGGAACGGAAGAAAGTCGTGATGGGCGAGTTCGAATTTCCCACCATGGGTCATGTCTGGCTCGCACAGCGTGTTCGAGGCGCTGAGGTGCAATTTGTGAATGCAGACGGCAATCGCATTCCATCTGCGAATTACGAGAAGATGGTCGACCGCAACACCCTCATCGTGCCAATCACGCGCGTTTGTTTCAAGAATGGATTTCGTTCTGAGGTGGAGGCGATCACGAAAATCGCGCGCAGCGCCGGGGCTCTCGTTATGCTCGATGATTACCAGGACTGTGGAACCCGCCCGGTTGACGTGAAAGCCCTGGATCTGGACTTTTTTGTAACCGGCACACTCAAGTATCTGCTTGGTCCTCCCGGCCTCGCTTTCATGTACGTGCGCAAAGAGCTCATTGCGTCGTTGACTCCTACAGTCACCGGATGGTTTGCTCAAGCAAATCCGTTTGCCTACGATCCCAAACTTTTCGATCTATCTCCCACCGCGCGAAGATTCGAGTCAGGTTCCCCATCCGTGCCCAATGTGTATGCGGCATTGCCCGGATTCCAACTGCTGCAAGAAATCGGGATGGAGAATGTGGCAGGCCATATCAAGAGACTCGCACAGTCGCTGTTGGGCTGCGCCCGCGACCTGGGCATTTGCGCCAAAACGCGCTCTGATAGCGCCGGGCCGCTGGTCGTATTGCAGTGCAAGGATTCAACCTTGCTGGTGCAGAAGCTCGCCGAAAAACACATTGTCGCATCGAATCGTCACGACGGTTTAAGGATATCGTTCCACGTGTACAACACGATGGATGATGTGAAGGCCGTCGTGGAAGTTCTCAAGAAGCATATCGATCTTATGGTCCTTGACCCTGCCAGCGTTGCCAGCTATGACTGATGAACAACGCTCATCGGTCGGGGCCACGCTTGCCGGTGAGGCGCTTCCGGCGCCGGACGTGGAAGGTCTGCACCGCCGGTTGGGCCAAAGGCAGCTCACCATGATGGCCATTGGTGGCGCCATCGGTGTCGGTTTGTTCCTGGGAAGCAGTGTAACCATTCGCCTCGCTGGACCCGCCGTCATTCTTTCCTATCTACTGGGGGCGGGCATCGCTCTGATCATGTCCTATGCCCTGGCGGAGATGGCGGTGGTCCATCCGGTCGCCGGCGCTTTCGGAGTTTACGCGGAGAAATATCTCAATCCCTGGGCAAGTTTTTCGGTTCGAGCCACCTACGGCGCCGCACAGATCATTGCTATCGGTGCTGAAGTCACGGCCGCTGGCATCTACATCTCCTTCTGGCTTCCGAATGTACCGCAGTGGATTTGGGTGGTATTGGTTTCAGCCGCTCTAGTGGCGCTCAATTCCATGCAGGTCAACCGCCTGGGTGAGTTCGAATACTGGTTCGCAATGATCAAAGTAGCTGCCATCGTTGGCTTCGTCATTGTGGGACTATCTTTGATTTGTGGCGTCAACTCCCGGAGCGCGATCGGCTTGGCCAATTTGACCCAGCATGGAGGATTCTTGCCCAGGGGTTGGAAGGGAGTCTGGCTTTCGCTCACCATAACCGTCACCAGTTACATGGGAGTAGAAATCATGGCTGTCACTGCTGGTGAGGCCGAGCATCCGGAAGTTACGATTCCACGCGCCATGCGGAGTATTGTTTGGCGGCTTATTTTGTTCTACGTGCTGGCGATTGCGATTATGGTGACAATGGTTCCTTGGAACCAGACCAGCAGCTTGTCCGGGCTCTCGGGCAGTCCTTTTGTCACGGCATTTGCGGCCGCGCATGTACCCTTCGCCGCTGCGATCATGAACTTCGTCGTACTGACGGCGGCACTGTCGAGCGTGAATACCAACCTTTACCTTTCAACTCGAATGCTTTTCTCTCTGGGCAAGGGAGGCTATGCCTCAGAATGGATGGCCAAGGTGAGCCGCAACGGGGTGCCGCATCGCGCGCTGCTGGCCTCAACCGCGGGGATTGTCGCAGCCATTCTGCTGGCCATCTTTGCCCCCAAGAACGCTTTCCTCATGCTTTATGGGACTGCAGTAGCCGGAATGCTTTTCGTGTGGCTGGTGATTCTCAACACACACCTTCGTTTTCGCAAAGCCATCACGAACGAGCGGCTGGCGAGTTTGCCCATGCGACTGCGGGCCCACCCATTTTTTACCGTGGTAGGGATTCTCTTACTTCTTGCGATCTCGCTTACAACCTTCCTGGTTGACGGGTTGCAATGGTCGGTTCCAGCATTTTCGGTTTTCCTGGGCCTAATCTCACTCTTGTATCTGCGAGCCCGGCAACGCAAGAGTGTTTAGCAGCACGCCTTGGAAAAGGGACATTCCGGAAGGGGAAGCGCGAAATGGTCGAAGCCAGCGAAGAAGTTTACTCTTCGCTCCGCCCGCGATTCAAAGGCGAGTTGCTGCGCCCCGGCCAACCCGGCTACGAAGACGCCCGTGCCATCTGGAATGGAATGGCAGCTCGCACGCCAGGCATTATCGCGCGATGCGCCGATGTAAGCGATGTTCAAAACGCGGTCCGCGCCGCCTCTGGGACCGGAATTCTTGCTGCTGTCCGCTGTGGAGGGCATAGCCTTGCAGGGTTCAGTACATGTGATGGCGGTTTGGTGATTGACCTGTCGAGAATGCGCCAAGTCACAGTTGATCCGGGGGCGCGCCGGGCCAGGATCGCCGGAGGTTGCCTTTTGGGATCGATTGATAGCGCAACGCAAGAAGTAGGGCTCGTCTTTCCCTCCGGCGTCGTCTCGCACACCGGAGCTTCCGGGCTGATCTTGGGTGGAGGAACCGGATGGCTCACCCGGCGATTTGGATTGTCATGCGATAACGTCGAGGGATTCACTCTTGTGACTGCAGATAGTTCCGTTGTGCGCGCCNNGAATTCGAAGTGCAGCTCCATCCGCTCACGTCTGTTGTTCTTGCTGAAGGCTTATCTCCCGAGTCCGGCATTCGGGAGCTCCTTGAATGCTGGAGAGACTTCATGGCCGAGGCGCCCATCGACTTGAAGTGGAATATTGATCTCCGCCTTGCCCCGCAAACAAAGAAGGTACCCGGGGAACTCCGCGGGCGACCTGTGGCCAGCAGTTCCTTGATTTGGACGGGCGACCCCGAAACTGGGCGTCCCTATTTGGAGCGGGCCCTCGCCCTGTGCAACCCGGATTCTGTGAGCAGCAAGATTGTGTCGTTTATGAACCTGCAAACCATGGCGGATTCCGATTTCCCACATGGCCGGCGCTACTACACCAAGTCCGGCTATTTCGCTTATCTCGACGACAGTAGCATTGATCTCCTGGTGGAGGCAGTCGCCACGATTCCGTCATCGGAAACCCAGATTGAACTGGCCTATCTTGGCGGCGCGGCGGCGCGGATCGGCGCTGACGAGACCGCATTCGGTGATCGCAGCTCTCCTTTCATCATGAATTTGCTGGCGAACTGGTCGGAACCATCCGCTGATGCCGGCAATGTTGCCTGGATTCGCGGAGTCTTCAACAAACTTCGGCCCGCCATGAAGCCGGGTGTTTACGTAAACTTCATGAGCGGCGATGAACAGGATCGCGTGCCTGAGGCTTATCACGAACGATGGGACCGCATAGTAGC
>PLKR01000307.1:0-2851 GCA_003140655.1 Acidobacteriaceae bacterium
TCCAAATTGCGCTCGGGAGATATGGTGCTGGTGGAGGCGGGCGAGTTTGTTCCTGGCGATGGCGAAATCGTGGAAGGCGTGGCGTCGGTGGACGAGTCGGCGATTACCGGTGAGTCGGCGCCGGTGATTCGGGAGGCGGGTGGCGACCGCTCGGCGGTGACTGGCGGAACGCGCGTGCTGTCGGATTGGGTCAAAGTAAAGATCACTTCCAATCCCGGAGAAACATTTCTGGATCGCATGATCGCGCTGGTGGAAGGCGCGGAGCGGCAGAAGACGCCGAATGAAATTGCGCTGAACATTTTGCTGGCTGGACTGACAATTGTGTTTCTGCTGGCAGTGGTCACGTTGCAGCCTTTTGCGATTTANNGGCATGGACCGGCTGGTACAGCACAATGTGCTGGCGATGTCGGGACGCGCGGTGGAAGCCGCTGGCGATGTGAATACGTTGCTGCTCGACAAGACTGGAACCATCACGCTGGGCAACCGCCAGGCTACGGAGTTCGTGACCGCTCCGGGGGTGACCGAGGCGATGCTGGCGGATTCAGCGCAGCTCTCTTCGTTGGCAGACGAAACTCCCGAGGGACGCTCGATTGTGGTGCTGGCGAAAGAAAAATACGGATTGCGCGGGCGCGAGATGAGTTCGCACGATGCCGAGTTTATCCCGTTCAGCGCGACGACTCGCATGTCGGGCGTGAACCTGGATGGGCGCGCCATCCGCAAAGGCGCGACGGATGCAGTTGCCAAGTATTTGGAGGATCAGGGTAGTTCGCTCCCAGCGGAAGTGCGTGCTGCGGTGGAAGCGATCGCGCGCTCTGGGGGAACGCCGCTGGTAGTGGCGGAAAACGGCCGGGCGCTGGGAGTGATTCAACTCAAAGACATTGTGAAGGGCGGCATGCGTCAGCGTTTTGATCAGTTGCGCGCGATGGGAATCAAGACGGTGATGATCACGGGGGATAATCCGTTGACGGCGGCGGCGATTGCGAGCGAAGCAGGCGTGGATGACTTTCTTGCGCAGGCTACTCCGAAGGACAAGCTGGACTTGATCCGCCGCGAACAGGGGCAAGGAAAACTTGTCGCCATGACAGGCGACGGCACCAACGACGCGCCGGCGCTGGCTCAGGCCGATGTGGGCGTCGCCATGAACACCGGCACCCAGGCGGCAAAAGAGGCCGGTAACATGGTGGATTTGGATTCGAATCCGACCAAGCTGATTGAGATCGTGGAAATCGGCAAGCAGTTGCTGATGACGCGGGGCGCGCTGACCACATTTTCGATCGCGAATGACGTGGCCAAGTACTTCGCTATTATTCCGGCAATGTTTGCCGGGACATTTCCGGTTCTGCAGGCGCTCAACGTGATGCGGCTGGCGACGCCCCAGTCGGCGATCTTGTCGGCGGTCATTTTTAATGCGCTGATCATCGTGGCGCTGATTCCGCTAGCGCTGCGCGGGGTGAAATATGTTCCGCAAGGAGCGGCCGTGCTGCTGCGCCGGAATCTGCTGCTATACGGGGTGGGCGGAGTGATCGTTCCGTTTATTGGCATCAAGCTGATTGACTTGCTCATTGTGCGGGTGGGGTTGGCGTAGAGGCGACTATGAAAAGGAATCTGATCACTGCGGTGCTCATGACGCTGGTGACGACCCTGTTGTTTGGCCTGCTGTTTCCGCTGCTGATCACGGGACTGGCGCAGGTTTTGTTTCCGAAGCAGGCCAATGGAGAGTTGGTGACGCGCAATGGCAAGGCGGTGGGATCGCGATTGATCGGGCAGTCGTTCTCCTCGCCCGGCTACTTCCACTCGCGTCCGTCCAGCGCCGGAACTGGCTATGATGCGAGCAATTCCGGCGGGTCGAATCTCGGGCCGACCAACCAATCGCTGATCGCGCGGGTTCAGGGAGATGCCGACCGGTTGCAGGCGGAGAATCCCGGAGCCGCAATTCCGATGGATTTGCTGACGACGTCAGGTTCGGGGCTTGATCCCCACATCTCGCCTGAGGCGGCGGAATTTCAGGTGCCGCGCATCGCCAAAGAGCGCAATCTGAGCGAGGATAAGGTTCGCGAAGCAATTCGCCAGCATTCGGAGTCGCGGCAGTTCGGATTTCTTGGCGAGCCGCGGGTGAACGTCCTGGAATTGAATCTTGCGTTGGATGAGATCTCGCCGAAGCCAGTGACTCGCTGATTCAGGATTTTCGTCCCACGCGATGCGGCAGGAGAGTGCGCCCAAGAAAGGACATTGACGCGAACCGCTTGCGTGCGGTCTGATAAGGTTCGCATGCGATGCGACTTGCAAGCGGACCGACGTGAGAGTAGGGAGAGGACTATAGCGCCGGGAAGGCGGGGAACCAGCCCGCTCCCGGCGCATTTTGTTGTTGCGATCCTGCCATGAGCGAACAGAAGCGTCCGGCGTTTAACTGGATGGATGTTCTCTGGCTGCTGTTTTTGGCCGGACTGGCGGCGCTGCCGCCTGTGGCGGAGATCCATAAACAGCTGACGCTGCTGGCCATTGGGGTGGTGCAGTTCAGCGAGGGCTGGCTGCTGGCGCGGGCTCCGCGGCGGGGTAAGGAATATGTCGTTCTGCTCAAGATCGCGCTGGCGACCTTGCTCATCGATCACACGGGCGAGGTCGGGATCAACAGCAGCTACTATCCGATTTTTTATGTTCCTATCGTCACGGCGGCAGAGTATTTCAGTCCGCTGGCGACGTTGCTGTGGACGGCGCTGGCCTCGGCGGCCTACTGCTCGTATCTTTATCCCGCGCTGCAGGAATATGAAATCACGCCAGAGAATTACGGTCTGCTGGCCATCCGCATTGTTTTCTTTTTTCTGGCGGCGATGGTGGTGAACCGCTTCGTAGT
>PLKR01000307.1:2938-4334 GCA_003140655.1 Acidobacteriaceae bacterium
CCGCTGGCCAGCGAACTGGCGGGTTACATTTCGAGTGAGACCAACCGTTTGAGCGCGCTGGTGACGCGCTTTCTCGATTTTGCCCGGCCGCTGCATGCCGAGCTGGCTCTGGCTGAGATTACCGCGGTGCTGGATCGCGCGCTGCACTCCGTAGCGTTAACGCAGAAAGACGGCTCGGTGATTGTGGAACGGCATTACGAGGCGAACCTGCCGTTGGTTCCTTTGGACGAGAGTCTCTGCGAGCAAGCGTTCGTGAATCTGATTCAGAATGCTTATGATGCGATGGGCAGCAGTGGAACATTGCGGGTGACAGTGGCGAGGGCAAACAACNNCAGATTTTCAATCCATTTGTAACTACCAAGAAAACGGGCGTGGGGTTGGGCCTGTCGATTGTCTCCAGGATTGTTGATGGCCATCACGGAACCATTCGGGTTGAAGATCACAGAAACGATCACCATGGAGCCTGCTTTGTTGTCTTTTTTCCCGCGAGCGACGAGGCTGCTGCTGCGCAAGCATCTCAGTAAGGGTAGCGTTCTAATATGCCAACGATTTTAATTGTCGAAGACGAAGCGAAGATGCGCCGTCTGCTTGAATTGAATCTCGGGGAGGATGGCTTCAGCACGCTTTCCGCTGGTGACGCCGAGGCCGGGTTGAAACTTCTGCGGGAGAACACTGTTGACCTTGTGGTGACGGATCTTAAGCTGCCGGGAATGAACGGTCTGGAGTTCCTGCAGGCGATCAAGCGGCAGAGTGCGGCGCTGCCGGTAGTGGTGATGACGGCTTTCGGCACTGTGGAAACCGCGGTGGAAGCCATGAAGGCCGGGGCCAGCGACTATGTGCTGAAGCCGTTCTCGCTGGGCGAGATGCGCATGGTCATCCGCAAGGAACTGGATGTCCACAACTTGCGCGAGGAGAACCGGTCGTTGCGCGAGGCGCTGGGCAAGCGTTATGCCCATCCCAATGTGGTGGCACGCAGCGTGAAGATGCAGGAGGTGCTGGCGACGGTGGAGCGCGTGGCGCGTACGAATTCGACGGTCCTGCTCGGTGGGGAGAGTGGCGTGGGCAAGGACTTGATCGCGCGCGCGATTCATGAAAAGTCGCGGCGATCTTCGGGGCCTTTTATCAAGATCAATAGCACGGCGATTCCGGAGAACCTTCTGGAGAGCGAACTTTTTGGCTATGAGAAGGGCGCGTNNACAGGAGCGTGAGTTTGAGCGGCTGGGTGGCACCCGAACGGTGAAAGTGGACGTGCGGCTGATCGCGGCCACCAACCGCGATCTGCGCGAAGCGCTGGAACAGGGAACGTTTCGCGAGGATCTCTACTATCGCTTGAACGTTGTCCCCATCGACATTGCGCCGCTACGCCAGCGCAGGGAAGACATCCCAGACCTGGTGA
>PLKR01000430.1 GCA_003140655.1 Acidobacteriaceae bacterium
GATCGCGATGGTGAAGCGGAAGCAGACCGGCGCGGACGGCCGCATCCAGCGTAATCGGCAATTCGGAGAATGATTGCTGCTTCAGGACGCGATCCAGTCCCTGAATGATTGATCGCGGCTGAACCTTACCGGCACTAACCTTTGCAGCCTAGTAGCGGTGCAGGTCAAACTGCCCAGCAACCTTACGCGTTCGCCTTGATCATCTGCTCGGCATGCTTGCGCGAAGTATCCGTCAGCTTGGCGCCGCTCAGCATGCGTGCTACCTCCTCGGTACGCTCTCCGCCTACAACTGCTCGGATATTGGTCCGAGTCCGGCCGCCCCAGGCCTTCTTTTCGATGACGTAGTGATGATCGGCGAAGGTGGCAATTTGTGGCAGGTGGGTAACGCACAGCACCTGGTTCCAGCGCGCCAGCGACTTCAACTTTTTACCGACCGACTCGGCCGCGCGGCCTCCGATGCCGATGTCGATTTCGTCGAACACCATCGTACGTTGGCCGACTGTGCGCGGGTTGCCGGCTTTCGCGGGCGAGGGCCCCTTCGACTCCCGCTCAGGGCTGGTCCGCGCTACGCTCACTTTCAGAGCCAGCATCACCCGCGACAGTTCCCCTCCAGACGCAACGTGTTCCAACTGGCGCATCGGCTCGCCCGGATTTGTCGCAATCATGTAAACCACCTGATCGATTCCCGTCGCCGTCCAGTTCCCTTCTTGCTCTCCTGTTGTGATCTCGATACGGAACGCCGACTTCATCGCCAGATCGTTGATCTCGGCCTCGACCAGCTTCTCCAGTTTTCGGGCCGCGTCCTCGCGCTTTTTCGACAGCGTGCNNCCGAACGCGATCACATCGTCCAGCGCCGGACCGTACTTCCGCTTCAGCCGGTCGAGCGAGGCCAGCCGGTCTTCCACCTCCGCCAGATGTTCCGGCGAGGCGTGGATTCCGCCCGCATAATCCCGCACCGTGGCTCCCACATCTTCCACGCTGATGCGCGCCGTCTCCAGCGCGGCTAAACCCTCCTGGAACTTGGGCTCATATCGCGCCAGTTCTTCAATCTGCTTTTGCGCCGCCCGCATCGAGGAAGACGTGGAGCGATCACCCTCGTATAGCAGATCGAACGCCTGCATCGCGGCGTTGTAAATCTTCTCCGCGTTCGCGAGCACGCGCTTCTCCGTTTCCAATCGCTCGTCTTCGCCCGCTTGCAGCCTGGCTTCTTCGATCTCCCGCTTCTGAAACATCCACAAATCCACCAGCCGCAACCGGTCTTGCTCGCCTTGTTCCAGCTCTTCGATGCGCCCGCGAATTCCCTGCCACGCTTCATAGGCCGCCGCTACCGGCCCGATCTGGCTTCCCGCAAATCCATCCAGCAGTCCCAGCCGCGCCGGGCCATCGAACGACAGAATCGATTCGTTTTGCGCATGGATGGTCGCCAGATGCGGCGCCAGTTGCCGCAGCACTGCGACCGTTGCCGCCTGATTGTTCACGAACACGCGGCCTTTGCCTCCAGCCGCAATCTCACGCCGCACAATCAGCGAGCCGTCTTCCGATTCGTCCAGACCATTGTGCTCCAGCACCTTCTCGATCGCGTCCCCGGCCCCGCCTTCGCACTCGAAAACCGCCGACACCACCGCGCGTTCCGCTCCCGCGCGAATCACTTCGCTCGACGCCTTTTCACCCAGCAGCAGCGCCAGCGCATCGATCAGAATGGACTTCCCCGCGCCAGTCTCTCCGGTCAGCAGGTTCAGTCCGGAGGCGAACCCCACCGCCGCATTGTCAATGACCGCATAGTTCTCCAAACGCAATTCAACCAGCACAAAACCGTCCTCGGTTGACGATGTCGAAGTTTTGCGCAGCATAGCACGAAAGGGCAAGAAAGTTTACGGATGCGATACGTCTCCGAAAGCTCGCGCCTCAATCATCTATAATCGCGTCAAGGTATCCTTCAAATCACAATGCAGCTTCTTACGTGCTCTGCACTCTTTATCGGCAGCGAGACTCTTGAACTTCTTTCCAGTACGGGAGCGGTCGCGAGGTTCGTTCTTATCACTTTGCTTGCCTTCAGCCTGATCTCCTGGGCAATCATCCTTACCAAATGGAGCTTGCTCCGCCGCGCCCGCGTCCAGAGCGGACGCTTCCTGCGCGCCTTTCGCAAAGCCCAACGCCTGCAGGACATCGCCACCGTGGCCGATCAGTTTCGTCCCAGCCCGCTGGTCGGAGTCTTCGAAGGTGGATTCCAGGAATACAAACGCCAACTTGCCGCACCCGGCGCCTCGCTGCGCAGCCTCACCGCGGTGCAGCGCGGCATGCAGATCGGAGCCTCGGAAGCAATTACGCGCCTCGAGCGCAACGTCCCCTGGCTCGCCATCACTGCCGCCGTCACCCCGTTCATCGGCTTATTCGGAACCGTCTGGGGAATCATTGACGCCTTCCACGGTCTCGGGACTGCGGGCGGCGCAACCCTGCGCGCCGTCGCGCCTGGAATTTCGGAAGCTCTAATCACCACCGCGGCCGGACTCGCCGCCGCCATCCCTGCCGTCATCGCCTACAACCTCATCGGCAACTCCATTCGCGAGTTCGCCGCCCGTGGCGACGATTTCACCCTCGAAGTGCTTAACTCCATCGAGAGCATGCAGCCGCAACCTGTGGCTGAAGTGAGGCGTTGATGGCTTTCACTTCGCCCAACGGCCGCACCCAAACCGGACTCGCCGATATCAACATCACTCCACTCGTCGATGTCGTCCTCGTCCTGCTCATCATCTTCATGGTCACCGCTCCAGTCCTCCAGTCGGGCATTGAGGTCAGCGTGCCTAAGACCCGTACGGTTAAGGAAATCACTGAAGAGCGGGTCGTGATCACCATCAATAAAGATCAGCGCGTCTTCCTCGGCAACGACGCCATCAACATCAATCAGATTGCCGCCAGGCTCCGGCAGAAGATCCGCGATCCCCGCAACCAGTTCATTTTTGTCCGCGCCGATGAGAACGTCCCCTTCGGCGCCTTCGCCACGGTCATGGATGCGGTAAAGCAATCGGGCATCACCAACGTCAGCATCGTCACTCAGCCTTTGGAACAAAATGGCGCAAAACGCTGAGATATTTTTCGAGCACGATAACTGGGGAAGCGCCCTTGCCTGGTCCGCGGGCTTCCACATGGCGCT
>PLKR01000006.1 GCA_003140655.1 Acidobacteriaceae bacterium
ACTGGTTGCCGCGATCATGGCCATCGGCGCGGTGTTCGGCGCGCTCAACACCATGTACTCCGCGGTCGCCGAACGCGGCCGCGAAATCGCTACCATGCGCGCCCTGGGATTTTCCAGTTGGAACGTGATCCTCTCGTTTCTCTTCGAGGCCCTGCTGATTTCCCTCGCCGGTGGAATACTAGGTTGCCTGGCGGTTCTTCCGCTAAACGGGCTGACCACCAGCACCATGAACTTCCAGACTTTTNNGCGTTCAAAATAACGCTGGACCTTTTACTTCTTGGCATACTATTCGCGATGGTCATGGGCATCCTCGGCGGAATGTTTCCCGCCATCCGCGCCGCGCGCTTGCCCGTAGCGCAAGCCCTACGCGACCTCTAGCGCTCACTGCATGTGGTTAACGAATGCATGCTCAGCGCGCGAGAGCAAAAGCATCGTGAAATAGTTTGAACAAAGCCGCCCAGTGGCGCTCGGCGGCGCTAGGATTAAAGACCGGCAAATCAGGCACCGCGAAGCCGTGACGCGCGCCGGGATAAGTCTCGACCAAATGGTCCACCCCTGCTTCGGTCAAAGCCTTTTCGAAGCGGCCCTTCTGTTCTTCGGGGAATGACGCATCCTCGACAGCGCCGGCGACATAGACGCGGCCGGTTATGTTTTTCACGAAGAGATGAGGACTGTCTGGTTGGTCCGTGGCCAATCTGGCGCCGTGAAACGACGCGACCGCCGCAAAGCGATCTGGGAATGCCCCGGCAGCGGTCAAGGAAAANNCCAGCGTCGGAGATCTTACGGTCGCGATCGAGACTACTCACAAATTTCATCATTTTTTCCCGAAAATTGGGGTCGGCTAAAACTTCGGAAGGGATCATCGGCGGATAATTTCCGAGCCGGTAATAAAGATCGGGCAGCAACACCAAATAGCCGCCATCCGCCAGGCGCTCGCTCATCTCCCACATGACCGGGCGGATGCCGAAAGCGTCCATCAAGAAGATCACGGCTGGCCAAGGCCCCACGGTATTGGCAGGCGTGAAGANNCGTCGCGGGTCTTGATGGCGACGGCAAGGCGGGGCATAGGCACGTTCCTCCAAGAATCGATTAGCTCAATTGTGTTGGTTTGAGAAACGAACCTAGGCGGTAACTGACGCCGAAGACGACGCCGGCAAATTCGTATCCGTGTCCAGGCCCGCGCCCAGGGCCGTGGCCCGATAGCGCACGATCAGCAGCGTCAAATCATCCGCCTGGCTCGCCCCGCGCGTGAACGTCTCCACCGATTCCAGAACGCACTTCTGCAATTCTTCCAGCGGACATTCCAGCCGCCCATTCAGCAATTCCCGCAAGCGCGGCACACCATACAATTCTTCCGCGGGATCCATCGCCTCGGTCACGCCGTCGCTGAACAGCACCATGGTATCGCCCGGCTCCAACTTCAAACATACAGCCGTATATTCCGCTTCGGGCACCAACCCCACCGGAAACGAGCCTTCCGCAAAGGCCTCTTCCGCCACGCCGCGCCGCAACAAAATCGGCGAAGGATGCCCGGCATTGATAAATTCCAAATGCCCCTCTTGATCCAGAATGCCGAAGAACATCGTCGCGTAGCGCCCGACCTCGGCATGACTGCACAAGAATTTATTTACGTGGTTGAACACCAGCGCCGGATCCGTGCCCAGCGACATCGCCGAGAGCGCCCCTTGCAGCATGGTGGTCAACAGCGCCGCGCCCAATCCTTTGCCCGAAACGTCCGCGATCAAAAATGCCGTGCGATTGTCGCTCAGCGGAAACACATCGAAATAATCTCCCCCGACGGACAAGCAGGGAAAATTAATCCCGCGCACCGAAAGGTGCGGGAACTCGCGAAAATCTTTCGGCAAAAGCGCCTGCTGAATATCGCGTGCGATGTTGATTTCCTGCTCCATGCGCTGCCGTTCGCGCTCGCGCTCCAACAGCCGAGCGTTATCCAGAATGCTCGCCGCGTCCGCCGCCAGCGCATCCAGAATCTGGCGGTCCAGTTTCGAAAATGCCGCCGGACGCCGCGAATCGAGGTAAATCACGCCAAGCGATTGTCCGCGCTTGACGTTTACCATGGACTCGTCGGTGTTCGCGCGAGACATGGCGTACAGCGGAATCACCACCACCGACCGCAGGCGCTGCGCCACGATGCTCTGCGCCACCTGCAAATCCATGTCCGCCTGCGCCACGTCTTCGGTAATCACCGGGCTGGCCTGTCGCAGTGCCAGTTGAATGGCCGTCTGGCTCGGCGTCAAACTCTCCGGCGGCAGGCGCATCCCGCCCGCGCGCCGCGCAAAGCGCACCTGCAATTTCCCCGCAGCATCCGCCTCCAGCAGCAACCCGCGGTCCGCATCCGTCACCGAAACCGCGTGATCCAGCATGGTTCCCAACACGGAGTCGAGCGGCAGATGCGAATGCAGCAGCTTCGCAGCGTCCAGCAACATGTTCAGTTTGCGGAGCCCGCCGCTGCCGCCGCNNTGATGGTTTCAATGCGCGTGAGCAAATGCGGCAAATCGTCTTCGTTGGCTCCCGAGGACGAGCGAAAAACAATTTCGTACGAGTCTTCCAAGCCGAAGGTAATGATGTCGCCGTCCTTCAGTTCGCGACTTTCGCATTTTTCGTTGTTGACGAACAGGCCGCGCCGCTGCCCGCGATCTTCCAGATGAAACTTGTTGCCTTCGACAATGATCGCCGCGCACTCGCGCGAGATACGCCGGTCGGAGAGTTGCAGGTGATTCCCGGTTTCCGCCCCTCGCCCAATCATGAACGGGCTTTGTACCACGCGCGCATACCTCCGCGCGCCGTCTGGTGACACTACTTCGAGTACCGCTTCGCCCGCTGCCGGCGTAGGAATCGCGTCAGACATACCCGTCCATGGTCCGTCCCAAGCCACGGATTGTAACACGGCCTTGCAGCGGCGATGCCCACCGATGAGCAAACAGGGTGCCAGAAAGTGCGGTGCTCGGTCTTCCGGAGCCGGTCGGAGGTGCGCCCGCTGCAACCCCCCGCAAACCAGCGCGGTACTGTCGGCTGGGCCAGCCGATCATGCCCGGCGGCAAATCGGAAGTACCCTTGCGCCTGCTCCGCCGGGGTGCCACAATCCCGACTAGGCTGCCATTTCCGTGGGCCATGCCGGGAAACTTCTTTGGCCTGGTTGGTGTCTAAGGAAATAGAGCGGCAGGGCTCGTCTTTGTGGAATCCGCACGGTGCGGATTTTGGCAGCGGGCCGGAAAGGCCGGCAGTGTCCAACTGGGCCAGCGCCCTCTCGTGGGGCCGCGATGAAGCCGAACTGGTCGTCGAGCTGCAGGCCGGCTCGGAAACGGCATTCGACTGGCTGGTCACCCATTATCACGGTCCGGTTTATAACCTCATTCTGAGCATGCTTGGCGACGTGGCCGATGCCGCGGATGGCACGCAGGAAGTCTTTCTCAAAGCCTTTCGCGGCATACGCGATTTCCGGAGCGGCAGCTCGCTGAAAACCTGGCTGTATCGCATCGCCATTCGCGAAGCCTTGAATCACCGACGCTGGTTCAAGCGCCATTTACAAAAGAATGTCTCCATCGACGCCGAACCGGAAGAAGGCCGCGCGCATATCGATGTCGAAGATCTTGGCGCGTCGCCCTTCGAGCAATTGGCCACGCGCGAGATTCAGCATGCCGTGCATTCCGCTTTGCAGCAGGTTCCCGAAGCGTTCCGCAGCGCCGTAATTCTGCGTGACCTTGAAGGCCTGAGCTACGAAGAAGTAGCCGAAGTGCTGGAGTGCAACGTTGGCACGGTGAAATCACGCATTCTGCGCGGCCGTCGCGCGCTCCGCGAAATTCTTGCGCCACTACTCGGCCAACCCGAACATCAGCGCCACGCGGAGGCCCGCGCTTCGCAACCCGTACTTTCCCAGCCGCATCCTTCCGCGCTGGAAAGCGCGATGAGCCAGCAGCAGGCGGCATTTTCCGAAGCTTTCTCCGCAGCCAGCGCATTTTTGTCCGGCGATTCGGAAGCCCAACGGAATTCATCTCCGCGCATGTCTCTGCGGGCAAGCACGGCAAGCGAGCGTTTCCCATGAAGTGCAAACTTGTACAAAGCAAACTTGCCGGATACCTGGACGATGCCGTGACCGGCGCGGCGTGCATGGAAGAGCGCGTGCACCTGCGGGCACATCTGGAAGATTGCGCTGCGTGCCTCCTGGAACTCGAGCGTTTCCGCAAGCTCGCCGTGCTGCTGTCGCGCGTTCCGCAAAGCGTTCCTCCGCAGGACTTGGCCGTGCGCATCAAAGTAGCCGCCGCGCAAATGGTGCCGACGCGGAATTGGCACNNTTGATAACGTGGCGCGTCCCCTTACGCTTCCCGCCACCGGCGGATTTTTCTCCGCCATCGCGGTCTTCGCGCTGGTCTTCCAGATGATCGCTCCGGGCCTCACCGTTCGCGCGGTGCAGAATGACACGGACATCAATCTGATGCGCCCCGCGGAAGTGCTGACCCTGGCGGATTATCCCGAAGCGTGGGCTCCCGACGGCGACGCTGCGATGCCGCATGGCTTGCTGGTCGATGTAACCATTAATGCCAAGGGACAATTTGACGGCTATCAGATTCTTTCCGGTCCGGCAACGCAGGAAACGCGTCATCAACTGGATCAAATCCTGATGTTCTCGAGCTTCCGTCCCATGCTCAGTTTCGGCCGGCCGACGAATGGCGGTCACGTGATTCTGAGCTTCAGCGCCGTGCGCGTGCGCGGTTAAGCAACCTGCCATAAATTTCCCGGAACTCCTCTCTCGCAACAGTGTTTAGCTACTAGCAGCCTCTTTCGCCGCTGCCGGGGAGCGATCTGCCGTGCCGAAGTCAGAGCCACCACCGTTTTTCGTTATTCTGTTTTTTGCCGCGGTCACGATGGCAATATCCGTGATGC
>PLKR01000357.1:0-2910 GCA_003140655.1 Acidobacteriaceae bacterium
TCACGCGCTCCATGGGACGGCGCGAGAGCGATTCATCGCCCGCCATCTCGCTGGCGAATTTCTGACCTGCCACAATACCGCTCAGCATGCGGATGGTGGAACCGGAATTTCCGCAATTAAGCGGCTGGCTCGGGGCAGTCAACGACAGCCCGCTGCCTCGCACTTCGATGATGTTGTCAGCGCTTTCTGTGCGCCCCCATTTCACACCCAGCGAGCGCAGGCAGCCGAGCGTGCTGGCGCAGTCCGCGCCCGTCGAGTAGTTCTCCAGCCGCGACGGTCCATCGGCGATCGCCGCCAGCATGGCGTAGCGGTGCGAAATGGATTTGTCGCCGGGAAGACTTACGCTGCCACGCACGTTGCGCGCAGGACGCACGATCACGTCGGACTCGCTTTTCATTCTGAGATCAATATAGCGGAGGGACAGGAAGTGACGTTGCGGGCTTGTTCATTACCGATTACGCCAGCGCCTTGGCTTCAGCCGTGGCCGCGCGCAGCACGTCCGCGGGAATTTCCTTCAGCCTCACGCCAAACTCGAACATCGGCGTCTCCGTGCCGCGTCCCCAGCGCGCGACGTCCCAGTGGGCGCGCACGAACTTCACATCCGGATGCGCCGTCAGATCCAGCAATAACGGAGACTGCCCGCAATAAAACTTCTGGGAAAACGCGACCACCGGCTTCGCACCCCACGCCGCGCCATCGGCCGAGCCATGAATGCTGACCTCGAGCGACTCCTGCTCAATGATTTTCGTAATCTCAAGCGTCAACAAGAACACGCGGCCGGCCGCGCCGCTCACGTCCACGGTGGGGCCGTCTCCTTTGGCGCTAACCACAGTTTTATCGGCAACCAGGAACGTATCAATCATGGCGAGAGGATTGTAGCAAATCGTGGGAGCATCGTGTCCTCGGCGTCATTCCGACGGATGCGGGCCAGTGAACTCGGAGCAGCACGGTTTCTCCACGGGCTTGAATTCCATCAGTTCAATCCGCGTCAGATCGGGATCGAACACGTTGAGCTGCCACTTGCCGTCTCTTCCCATCTGAGCCTTTTCGTCCCCGTGCGGCTTCCAGCCGTGAGATTCCAGAAGCGCCTGGGCTTTCTTCATGTCCACAACCCCCAGCGAGATGTGATTCAACACGCCCATCAGCCGCGAATCAGGATGATCGGGATGGTTCAGCATGTATTCCAGCCAATCCGTTCCNNCGCGGTTGTAAACCAGGAAACCGGTATGAATCATATGTCGTGAAATCGCGGAATCGGCTGGCGGAGCAATTGCTTCGGCCGCGTCTCGCTCGACAAACTCGATTCGGTGCCCTTCCGGATCGTTCACGAAAAAGCTCAGGCTGTGGTCGTAGTGTCCCTCGATAGCCGGCACTTTCATTCCCTTCGCGATCAGATACTTGTGTAGCGCTGCGATGTTATCGGTCGCGAAGGCGACGTGATCTATGCGGTCGGTCGCGTTGGGGTCAGGCGCGCTGCTGTAGCCCACCCATTGCCGGCCGATCATATATCTCATCAGCCCGCCAGGCTCAACCGGCGCGGCGGATGTAAGGCCGAGCTTGCCGCTGTAAAGTTCCTTCACTCCGTCCGGTTGAGTGGTATAGAAGGAAGCGTGATCGATGCCGAGAATGCGGGGCCTATCACCGGCGCTGGTTTGCGAGTGAGCGCAAACCGCAAAGACTCCAAATGCAAGGACGGCAACAAATCTTTTCATAAGTCCCCGATTCTAGAACAAGGCGGAGACGAAAGGTCGATGTCATTCCTAAAGCCGCTCCAGAAATTGCCGCAGCAGCTTGCCCGCTTCCTCCTGCTGCTCCCACGGCGAATAGTGGCCGGCCCTCGGAATCACCCGCAACCGGCTGCCGGCGATGTGCTGGCGCATCAGTTCGGCTTCGTTCAAGCCGGTCAGGATATCTTCTTCTCCGGTCACGAGCAGAGCGGGTACATTGATGGTCTTCAATGTATCCATCGAGTCCGGACGCTCGGCCATGCCACGCTGCACTTGCGCTACATCTTCGGGCGACATCTTCCGCATCATGCGCAGCGCGCCCTCGACCAGATCGGGCCGCGTCTCCCGCGTGGTGTTACCCAGGAGGCGTGGAATCATGCTCTCGAAAAACGGTTCGGTGCCGCGCTCGAGGACGTCACTCGCGGCCAGCAGGCGTCCCGCGCGGGCTTCGGCGGAATCCGCCGGTGCTTTCGTATTGCACAGCCCAAGCGCAGCCACGCGGCCGCGATGCCTTCGCCAGAATTCAAACAGAACATATCCGCCGATGGAAGCCCCAACCAGGGGAGCGCGGCCGATCTCGGCATCGTCCATCACACACGCAATATCGCTTGCATGCTTCTCCATGGTGGCCGGACCCTCGCCCACCCCGGAATCTCCGTGTCCACGCAGATCGGGCAGGACGACGCGGTACCGCGTGGCCAGAGCCCGAGCCACAGGCAGCCAAAATTCATGATTTGCGGGAAAAGGATGTAGCAGAACTACAGGAGGGCCTTCGCCCAACACGCGGTAAACGATCTCGGCGTCGCTACTTTTTATCCGCTGAAGGGCAATCTGCTGCATGGGCCGGCGAGACTACGCGTTCGTCACCTGCTGCGCGCCCACCGGCACCGCCAGCAACAGAGGCTCTTCCGGCATCACGATCCAGGCGATTGGATAGGAGATCAGGCCAATTCCTGTCATGAAAGACGTGATCAACCACACCAGCCGGACCACGGTCACGTCGATGTCAAAGTACTCGGCGAACCCCAGGCAGACGCCCGCGATCTTGCGCCCTTGCCGCGGGCGCACCAGCCGCTTGCGGGCTGCCGACGCGCCCACGCGAATGCCGCAATAGGCACAAACCGCCGCGTCGTCCTGAATCACTTTGCCGCAGTAGTTGCAGTACATAGTTCCGCCCTCCCCA
>PLKR01000357.1:2957-3429 GCA_003140655.1 Acidobacteriaceae bacterium
TACATTTCGCCGGCGGCCAGGTTCGCCTTCTGCAGTGTCTCCGGATCGGGATCCGGAGCTTCACTTACCAGTTCATACGCGGCCGCGGCTCCCGAGTAATCTTTCTGGCTGCGCAGCAATTCGCCCAGGCCCCATGCCGAAGGTTCATAATGGAGGTTGCCGTACTTCCCTTCCTGGCCGTTTTGCCACACTTTGCGATAGCTTGCCGCGGCTTCCTGCGCGTGGCCGCCGAAGCGCAGCAGATTGGATTCCTCCAGCGGAAATAAGTAGTTCCTGGAATAACGTGCCGCCAGATCGTGCATGATGGCGCGCGCCTCATCGTAGCGATGCTCGCGGCGCAGGAACAAACTCAGCACCACTTTGGCGTCAACGCTGTTTTCTCCGCTGCTATTGGCTACCTCGCGCAAGTATTCGAAGCCTCTTTCCTTGGTCCCACTCAGCCCCACGATAGCCACGGCAACCTTCACGCTCC